>NZ_BJEB01000112.1 GCF_005405445.1 Paucilactobacillus nenjiangensis | reverse complement strand
TTTTTTTATATTTGATAATTGTTTATGTGAAAAATTAGCGGTTGCTTTGGTTAAAATTCCCGCTAATTTTGTTAGATTCATTGTCATTAATAGAATACCCAATTCATTTTCCACAGGCTGTTTCCCTCTAAGATGAGTTCTGCGCACACCAAAAATGGACTTCATTCTGCCAAACATTGGCTCAACATCATACTTACGATGCGAATAAATCTCTGAGCCTTGATCAGATGAAAGTAAATCCTTAACATAATTTTTAAAGTAGTTCCAAGTTGGATTATAGGCAACCTGTCGTTGCCTTCCCTTAGGGGTTTTAGCTAGTTCATCTAGCTTGAATGTTTCCTGTGTTTTATCCGCTTCATAAATTTTGAACTGTCGTTCGTATCCATATTTATCATGACGAATACTGTATCGTTTAAAACTGAATTTAACACTCAAATGATCCGTATAGTAATCGTCTGCGGCATTGTACTTCCAATTGTGTATTCGTGTAGGATCATTTTTAAATTTGCGCTTCTGTTCCTTTTCATACATACCATACGGTATCAGTGGTGTCTTATCAAAATCGTCGACAATCGCGGAATAATTAGATTCACTACCGTAACCTGCATCCGCCACGATGTATTTAAACAAATCGAGTGAATGCATGTCAGATAAAAATGGTAATAAAGTTCTCGTATCCGTCGGATTCGAGAAAATTCCGTAATTTAGCACGAACTGTCCATTAGTGGCAGCCTGTAAATTATATCCAGGCTTTAATTGACCATTCATCATTGGATCTTCCTTCATACGCATAAAGGTAGCATCATGGTCGGTTTTTGAAAAACTGTTCCGACCATTAAAAAGGCGTTCAGCTTCTTCGTACTTTTTTGCTCGGGGCAAATAATCATTTTCCATTTTGTGCGCTAATTTTTTGAGTTTTCGCCGCTGTTGTTTATTCTTAGAGCCACCTTTGATAACCTTCGGTTCTTGTTCAATGACATAATCTAAGTGAGTAATTTCATCGTG
>NZ_BJEB01000111.1 GCF_005405445.1 Paucilactobacillus nenjiangensis | reverse complement strand
TAAATGCATAAAAGATTTCTGAATTGTATAGAAATAGGGAATGCCTTCCCTTATGATATTTAGTAATCACAGAAAACATCACAGGAGGCATTCCCCATGAATGAACTTACCACAGAAATTATCGCTGCACTAGCCCAAAAGCAAGATTTGGACGAAGTTTTTCGTCACCACCTCGAAATTGCGATTAACCAGCTGCTTCAAACCGAATTGGCAGAGTTTTTGGGTTACGAACGCTACTCATACGCTGGGATTAACACTGGTAATAACCGCAACGGCAGTTATGAGCGCTCGTTTGATACGAAGTACGGCCAACTTAACTTAACCATTCCTCGAGATCGCAATGGCCGGTTTGAAAATCATACCTTGCCAGCCTACGGTCGGCACAGTGATAATTTAGAAACAACGGTCATTCAGTTGTATACCAAGGGAATTACCACTGCTGAAATTGCCGAACTTATTGAGAAAATGTACGGTGCTCACTACTCCAAAGCCACGGTTTCCAACATGACTAAAGCCGTCAATGAACAGGTTCAAGCTTTCCAGCAACGTCGACTGGCTTCACAATATGCGGCCATCTTCTTAGATGCCACTTACTTGCCGTTAAAGCGGGATACCGTTCAAAAAGAAGCCGTTCATATTGCGATTGGCATTCGTCCAGATGGTACGAAAGAAGTGCTGAACTACCAAGTGGCGCCAACGGAATCGACTGGAATCTGGACTGAACTGCTGGGAACCTTGATCAAGCAGGGCGTTAAAGATGTGCTGTTGTTTGTGGCCGATGGGTTAGTTGGTTTGGATGAAGGCTTGAATCGGCATTTCCCTAAAGCCAAACGACAACGTTGCCTGGTTCATGTTGGGCGGAATCTGATGAACAAAGTTCGCGTAAAAGACCGCAAGGCCGTGATCAGTGACTTTAAACAAGTTCATCGGGCCGCCAACCGTGAAGCAGCCGAACTGAAACTGAATGAGTTCGCCAACAACTGGCATCAGACCTATCCCAAATTAATCAAAGATCTGCTTAAAATGCCGAATTTACTCACTTTCATGGACTTTCCACCAGCTATCCGGCAATCACTATACTCCACTAACCTGATTGAGAACTTTAATAAGCATCTCAAGCGCACCACCCACCACAAAGAACAATTTCCAACGGAAGATTCACTGGATCGCTTCCTGGTTTCTCAGTTTAATGTTTATAACGAGAAGTCTCTGAAGCGGATCCACCGAGGGTT
>NZ_BJEB01000110.1 GCF_005405445.1 Paucilactobacillus nenjiangensis | reverse complement strand
GTTGGCTATTTAAAGTCGTGTATTGAAAATTGAGATGAGTGAATCAGTGAATACAACTTTCATAAAGGTGGTAGTTAGTCATGGATATCGTATTTGGTATTGATGTAAGTAAGCACAGCTCCAATGTAGCAATTTTGATTGAACAAAAGGTTTACAAAGAATTCAAAATTCAAAATGACCGGCATGGGTTTGAAATTCTTGAAGATGAGCTAGATGGCTTAACATCACCACAGATAATTTTTGAATCTTCAGGAATCTATTCTCGCAGTATACGTGCTTTTCTGATCCGTAACGGTTGGCAATATACAGAAATTAATCCTTTAGCAGCTAAGAAGGATATGGATAGTTTTCGCCACAATAAGAATGACCGATTAGATGCAGTTTCATTGGCAATGGCGATGTCACAACATCACTACAAGCCAACATTTCAGGAACAACCAGTTTATTCAGAACTGCATGATTTAGAACGGACATATCAAGAGCTGAATGAAGATATTGTTAGGGCTAAGAATCGATTACATCAAAAACTACAACTGGCTTTCCCCGAAATTGAACGATTCTTAAGTGTCACCGATGGTGCATTGTATTGGCACATCGTTCAGCAGTTTCCACATCCATCTCTGGTTTTAGAAATGGGAATTACCGAACTGGCTCGGCTAATTCTTGAAGCGACACCTAAGAATATGGGTGAACGTCGTTCGCTCGTTCTAGCCCAGCACTTACAAGATTTGGCATATAATTCAGCTCCAGCTGTTGAAAACTGCACACATGCCGTCCAAGCTGTAATTTATTTAGCCGGAGAAGTAGAACGACTCGATACTTTGAAGAAGAAAACGATTGACGAAATGACTGAAATTTCAGCTAATCTTCAGGAAATTTCCATTCTACAATCGATTCCAGGAATTGGTATTAAAACAGCAGTATGTTTGGTGGCTGAATTGGGAGATATCCGCAGATTTAGAAAACCTAATGCGATTAATGCTTATATCGGAATTGACTTAATCCAATATCAATCTGGGGACTTTGAAATGGGACAGCACATCAGGAAGCGTGGGAATACCTACGCTCGTAAAATACTTTTCAAAGCTGTACTGAATATAGTGAGTGTCTCAAGATATCATCCTAGTAACATTAGTCTGTTCTATCAAAGAAAAAAGCAATCTTCCGGTGACATTCACACCAAGAAGATTGCCATAGCTGCGATGGGAAGGCTCAATCGAACCATCTACCACCTCATCAAAAATAATGAATTTTATGACCCTATGAAGTTCACGCCAGAACTGTAGATCATTATCCATTCAAATACATTATAGCATCTCAAAAATTAGGAATACTAGAGATGTTTATTTTGTGTACACTCAATTTAATTTAATTGATCTTTTTCAGTTCATATACGTTATTAAATAGGCCTGTAGCCATGCTTTATTAAAATAAAAAACCATTAGA
>NZ_BJEB01000109.1 GCF_005405445.1 Paucilactobacillus nenjiangensis | reverse complement strand
AATCGAGTAGGAGGCAGTTGATTAGTTCAGCTACCGACCTCTCACACCACCGTACGTACGGTTCCGTATACGGCGGTTCAGTAATTTAAGCATTTTGAATAGACTGGAATACCTTGGAGAGATTCATCAATCCAAGTTGTTCCAGTTTTTCGTTTGTTAACGTATAAAGTAGTGTTTTGCTATGTGCTGTGCGCCAGTAACCCTTGCGGGTATAAGCAGCTAGCCGAGCATCATTCTGATTCAAACCTAGTCGTTTCAGGTTAGTGATCTTCGTTTTGATTTTCTTCCATGATTTCCAGATGTATTGTCGAACTCTAGACCGTAGCCACTGATCTATTCGTTTCAAGAAGTTTGTCATCTTACCAGATGAGTAGTATTGAATCCATCCGCGCATTTTTCGTGTGATTTCCATAAACATTTGTTCAAGTGAAATTCCGCGATTGCGTTTCGTAATTCGTTTGAGTTCCTGTTTGACCCGTATTTGGGATTGTTTTGACGGCCTTGAGAAAGCACCACCCCTACCAACTCCCAGTGAGAATCCCAGAAATTTCAATCTCAATGGTGACCCGACTTTACTTTTGTCACGATTGACGGTTACTTTAAGATCCTTTTCCAGAAATCTACTAATACTCTCAAGTACCCGGTGACCTGCTCGTTTACTCTTAACGTAAATATTGCAGTCATCCGCATATCGGACAAAGTGGAGACCTCGTTCCGTTAATACTTTATCCAGCTCATTGAGATAGATATTCGCCAATAGTGGTGACAGTGGTCCGCCTTGCGGGGTTCCCACGACACTCGCTTCGAAGGTTGAACCAGTCATAACACCACTAGTCAAAAACTTTCGAATTAGCTTAATCAACCAAGGATCATCAATATATTGTTCGATATACTTGATCAGTAAATCATGATTGACTGTATCGAAGTATGCCTTTAAATCAAGATCAACCACGACGTGGTAACCCTCGTTATACAGCGATACCACTCGTTTAATTGCATCTTGCGCACTTCGATTAGGTCGAAAACCAAAACTATTATTTGAGAAAACTTGTTCAAAAATCGGAGACATCACTTGTGCGATTGCTTGTTGTATCATTCGGTCAATTACCGTTGGCACGCCTAATTTTCGCACGCCACCATTTGGTTTGGGTATTTCTACCCGTTTAACCGCCTTCGGCCGGTACGTCCCATCATTCAACTGATGAATAAGTTCAGTTTTATGAACTCTCAAATAACCTAACAGATCATCGATGGTCATTCCGTCGATGCCTGCGACACCTTTATTACGCACAACCCGTTGATAGGCCAGATTCAAGTTATCTCGATCCAACACGCGTTGTTCAAACTTAATGCCACTCATCATCGTTGTTTCATTAGAATTCATCCTACGCGCCCCAGTTTGTTCTTGGTCTTCCAGACCTACCATCCACTGGTGGTCAGCTTTGTTTTCTG
>NZ_BJEB01000108.1 GCF_005405445.1 Paucilactobacillus nenjiangensis | reverse complement strand
TGAAGTGAACCCACAAGTTTGGACAACTAAATTAAGCTACTAACTGATTGGCAAGTTCTCGGTATTGTACTGGTGACTTGCCTTTTAGCTTGGTCCTGATTCTACGGTTATTATAAAACTCAATCCATTCAGTCATCGCTTGCGCGAGACTCTCTGGATTTTCGAAGTGTTCATCCATCATCTCTGCTTTCATGAGATGAAAGAATGATTCCATGGCGGCGTTATCTAAGCAAGTCGCCTTACGGGACATACTCTGAAAGGTATGATGAGTTTTAAGCGTTTTTTGCCACTGCTTATGTTGGTACTGAAATCCTTGATCTGTGTGTACCGTTGTTCGATAAGGAAGCTCAGGTAGTCCATCTAATGCTTCTTTTAGTGGCTTCAACGCAAACTCAAGAGTTGGATGTGCACTAATGTTAAATGCCAAAATTTCACCCGAAAATAAATCCATGATGGGCTCTAAATAGATTCGTTCACTTTGACTCATCTGACCGTATCGAAATTCACTAACGTCGGCGACAAGTTTTTGATATGGTCGATCTGTCTTGAATCACCGGTGTAACTTGTTTTTGGCGATTCTACCAACAACTCCTTTGTATGAGTTATATTTACGAGTTTGCTTATTAAAGGCCTGACATGTCCAGCCTTGTTCCTTCATAATTCGGAGGACGCGTTTGTGATTAACTTTAAATCCCTGTTCATGCATAACTAACGTTATGCGACGGTAACCGTATTTTTGAGTATACTTGGCATCTGTTTGGCGAATTTCATCAATGGCTTGGATAACCTGGTCATCATCATATTTTCGTCCCTGGCTGTGCTTAGTGTAATAGTACGTGCTACGTGGTATCTTAACGGCTTTGAGGATAAAACTAATCGACGTTTTGAAGACTCGCCTCAGATCATCAATTAAGGTCACGGTTTCGCGTGAGCTGATTTTTCGTGATCTAAGGCATCGAGTTTTTTTAGGAATTCATTCTCGATTCTTAACATCTTATTTTCTTGCTTGAGTTGCTTTAACTCATCTTTATCGTGGCGTGCTTGAATTTGTGCTGTTGTGGGTTTGGTTACTTTTTTATGCTTATGCTTAGCCATAGTCTTTGGATCTCCTCTCACTCTATTTAGGCCACTGAGTCCCTTTAAATCAAACTTTCTTTGCCATTGCCAGATAGTACTTGGTGAAGAGAGATTGAAGTGTAGTGCTGTTTCTGAAAGCGAAGCTTGGTGCTGTTGTTTCCAGTTTAATACTTCTATCTTGAACTCACTAGAGTATTCCAAGTTCATAGGTCTCGGTTTTAATCCTGCAATGCCAAAACGATTAAAGCGATGAACCCATAGGAGAATCGTTTCATTGTTGGCAATATGGTATTTTCTGGCCAATTGAATGGAACTAATACCCGTTAAATATTGTGTCACAATAGAAATTCGTAACTCTAAATTAAATTTAGTCATAATAAAACCCCCGAGATTGTTGTCCAATCTCGG
>NZ_BJEB01000107.1 GCF_005405445.1 Paucilactobacillus nenjiangensis | reverse complement strand
AAGATAAAGACATACCCGTCAGTTTTCGAAAAAATACGAAAACTGACGGGATTTTTATGAACTATGAATAATTCAGGTAAATGTTCTTACGATAAATTTTAATGTAGATTTCATTTATCCATCATGTGAAAAAGTTTGTAAGTCAAACTAACTAGTAATTAAGAGTTTTAACACAAATTTAAACATTTTTTGTTCATAATTTCACTTGCTGCTTATCGCTGTAAGTGCTATCATTTTAGAGTAAGTTGATTAGTTTCTTTAACCCTATA
Source organism: Paucilactobacillus nenjiangensis (assembly GCF_005405445.1). Taxonomy (GTDB): domain Bacteria; phylum Bacillota; class Bacilli; order Lactobacillales; family Lactobacillaceae; genus Paucilactobacillus; species Paucilactobacillus nenjiangensis. Next base: position 1,248 of record NZ_BJEB01000107.1, on the reverse strand, counting down.
TTTTATATTGAAAGAGGTATTGTTTATGAAAGCAGCAGTTGTACGTGATGCAGTAGATGGTTATGTTGATATTATTGACAAGGAACTTCGCCCACTAGAATTTGGTGAAGCACTTGTTGATGTTGAATATTGTGGTCTTTGTCACACTGATTTGCATGTTACTAGTGGCGATTATGGTGCCTTCCCTGGCCGTGTCATTGGACATGAAGGTGTTGGGATTGTTAGCAAATTAGGTGAAGGTGTTACTGCACTTAAAGTTGGCGATCGTGTTTCAATCGCTTGGTTCTTTGGCGGTTGTGGACACTGTGAATATTGTTTAACTGGTCGTGAAACATTCTGTCGTAACGTCCGTAATGCTGGTTTCACTGTTGATGGTGCCATGGCACAACAAGTTATCGTTGATGCTAACTATGCTGTTAAAGTTCCTGAAGGCCTTGACCCAGTTGAAGCTACTTCATTAACTTGTGCCGGAGTTACAATGTACAAAGCATTGAAGACCGGTGGCGTAAAGCCAGGTCAATGGGTATCAGTTGTTGGTGCCGGTGGTCTTGGTAACCTTGCCGTTCAATATGCAAAACATGTCTTTGGTGCTCATGTTGTCGTAGTTGATGGTAATGAAGATAAATTAGCTGCTGCTAAAGAATGTGGCGCTGATATCATACTTAACCGTCACGATGGAAACATTGCTCAAAAGATTCAAGAATTAACTGGTGGTGTTCATACAGCTCAAGTTACCGCTGTTAATGCTCAAGCATTTACAGATGCTGTTGATTCACTTCGTCCAGATGGCCGTTTAGTTGCCGTTGCCCTTCCTACTGGTAACATGGAATTAAACATTGGTAAAACTGTTTTAGATGGTATCCAAGTGGCTGGTTCACTTGTTGGTACTCGTCAAGACTTAGCTGAAACATTCCAATTTGGTGCTGAAGGTAAAGTTAAACCAATCGTTCATACTCGTAAATTAAGTGAAGTTAATGATATCATCGACGAAATGAAAGCCGGCAAGATTGTTGGTCGTGAAGTCGTAGATATGTCTTTATCATAATTATCCAAGGAGTAGCGTTCATTCGCTGCTCTTTTCTTTTACAAACTGTGCAAAAATCCAAGGTCGATTTCGACCTTGGATTTTTTTGGTAAACCAATTTATATTCAATTCACTGAAATCAAAAAGGAGTGGCTGGGAAAAAACTAACCAGCTATAGAAAAATCGACCAAGAATTCTATAATTAATAGAATTTTTGGTCGGTT
>NZ_BJEB01000106.1 GCF_005405445.1 Paucilactobacillus nenjiangensis | reverse complement strand
ATTGTAAGTTATTCAACTATTGAAAAGCTTAAATTACTTCATGATTATCAGAAATCGGATTATGGTTTAACGGTGTACTCCGATTACCATGGTGTCCGACCAGCAAACATGAGTAAGTGGATTAAGCAATTCCTACTCGTTGGATTGGCGGGATTAATTAGACCTAAGCATAATCAGAAGTACTCATTAGAGACTAAGTTAACTGCTGTAAAAGCTTATCTTTCTGGCAAGTATACTAATCAAGCAATTCTCCAGCAGTATCAAATTAGAAATATTTCTCAACTACATCAATGGGTTATCAGTTACAATAATGACAAACTCCGAGTTAATCAGACAATGAGAAAGCGAGTCAGAAAAATGGGACGAAAAGTAACCTTTGATGAAAAGAGGCAGATTGTCCGATGGACAATTGAACATAACAATAACTATAAAGCGGCTGCAGAGAAGTATGATATTAGTTACCAACGGGTTTATTCTTGGGTACGGAAGTACCGAGTAAATAGCGACTGGGAAGTACTAAAAGATAACCGTGGGCGTAATAAAGGAAAAGAGCCCACTAATGAACTAGAAAGACTAAGGAAACGAGTTCGTGAGCTAGAAGCTCGTGACCGTGAACGGGAGCTGCAAATCGCTTTTGCAAAAAAATTAGTCGAAATACGCAATCGGGAGGTGAAACGACCGGACGATATCAAGCGATTCAAGAAATGAACAATGAAGGTTATTCTATTAGTGAATTGACCAAGGTCGCTGGAATTACTAGACAGGCTTACTACAAATGGCTGAAACATGAACCGACTAAATATGAGATTGAAGAATCGGAGATTCTCCAATTGATTAAACAGTTAGAAAATGAACACAAGCAAAGCGTTGGCTATGACAAAATGACTAGGTTAATCAAGTTAAGTCATCAGATTCCTTATACCGTCAATAAGAAACGAGTCATTCGCATTATGAAAGACCATAGTATCAAAGCTGACTATCGTCAGCCAACCCATAAACGTATTCAAGCCCAGCAAACTTATGAAGCTGAAAATATTCTTAACCGACAATTTGACCAAACCGCAGCTAACCAAGTTTGGGTTACGGATACGACGGAACTAAATTACGGAATCCGGCTTAATAAAGTTCGTCTACATGTAGTATTAGATTTATATGGTCAATATCCAGTAAGCTGGTTAATTACACCTACAGAAACCGCTGAAGGAGTAGTTCAATTGTTCGAGCAAGCACGGATGAAGGAAGGAGCACTAGCTCCGTTAATTCATACTGATCGTGGTGCGGCGTATACTTCCAAAGCATTTAATCAGTATTTAGTAGTTAATGATGCCCAACACAGTTATTCAGCACCAGGGACACCGGCTGACAATGCCGTAATAGAACATTGGTGGGCAGATTTTAAGGCTATTTGGATCGCACACCTGCCTAAAGCACAAACATTATTAGAACTAGAAGGACAAGTTAGAGAAGGAATTACCTATTTCACTGAAAAATTTATCTCAGCGAAGAGAAATGACCTTACCGCAGCGGAATACC
>NZ_BJEB01000105.1 GCF_005405445.1 Paucilactobacillus nenjiangensis | reverse complement strand
AAGCATCATTTATTTAAGTTAGATACATATTATATGTACGAAGGCATTTCATTTACACAAGATTCTTGACGCTACCATTTAGTCTTAAAGACCCTTGAAAGCGCGGTTAAAAATCGAACCATTACTGGGGACCTGATTATCCATACGGATTTAGGATCACAGTATACCAGCGATGATTACAATCAACGTTTAACTGAGCTACATATCCGCCACTCATACAGCCGTAAGGGTTGTCCGTATGATAATGCGCCAATGGAATCCTTTCACGCTTCCCTCAAAAAGGAATGTGTTTATCCAGTGCCGGTCTTTGAAGATTATGAAACTGCCGCTGCCGTCCTTTTTGAATATGTGCATGCTTTCTACAATAGGAAGAGAATTCATAGTTCACTGGGCTACCAGACCCCCTTACAAGTTGAAATTGCAACACTTACGAGCCAAATGGCCGCCTGATTTAATGCTTTCCAGGGTTCAAATAAGTTATTAATCGCGATTAATGATTTATTTGAGCTGTGGAAGGTAAACGCGGTTCTGAATGTCTCTTAAAATCTATCTCAAATATTGACTTCAATCCACAAATGTTCCAACGACTTCAACAGGTCAAACGGGACAACCGGTGGTACCAGTTGAAATTCCAGGCTACACTGTGGTTCCCGGTCAAGAGGTGACAATTCCAACAGATACAACACCAGTTGAAATTCACTACATCGCTAACGACCAAACCGTGACCGTTCATTATGTCTTTGAAAAGGGTGGCCAAGCAGCAGCCGCGCAGACAATCACCGGTAAAACTGATGCGACATTTAGTCTTACTTCTCCAGTGATTGAAGGCTATGTCGCTGATTCATTGATTGTTACGGGCAAGTATTTAGCGACAGGCAATGATTACACTGTGACTTATACCGGGACTGTGCACACATTTACAGTCCAACCCAAGGATCCGGATGGAAACAACGTTGGTAATCCGATTGAAGTGACCGGTAAGACTGGCGAAGCAATCACGGTACCAAATGTGCCGGGTTATGAATATGTTGGTCAGGAAGTGAAAGTGCTAACCACGACTACTGAAGTTCCGCTTGTATATCAACCTACTGAACATACAGTGGTTATTACACCAATCGATAAAAACGGAAAACCAATTGGCGATGCGCACACAGTGACGGTTAAGACTGGCGAATCGCTGACAGTACCAGTGATTCCTGGCTATACATTTACTGGAACTGTGCCAACCATTTCCGGCAACGGGGCAGTGACCTTGACATACACGGCCAACCCAGTTCCTAAAGAATCATCCGCTGAAAGCGTGACTAGCCAACCAACTAAACATGAAAGTGACAGCTCGCCAGTCGCAGCAAAACAGGCAAACTTGCCACAAACAGGAGAGGAGGAAAACTCAGAATTATCGGTATTAGGAATTACAGGAACATTGATGACAATGTTTGGCTTATTCGGGATTGCTAGGAAACGAAAACGTAAAGATGAATAATTTGCAAGAATTTGTGAGATGAGCCAAAATAATCATTATGATTTGACTGATGGAACCAATTCTAAAAAAAGGTTGTACAAAAAAGGAGTGGCTGGGAAAAAACTAATTCCAGACTATAAAAAATAAAGGGACTTTGGAAAAACACTCCAAAGTCCCTTTAAC
>NZ_BJEB01000104.1 GCF_005405445.1 Paucilactobacillus nenjiangensis | reverse complement strand
CTTTGAAAACTGAATAAAGTTTCGACAAATCAAATGTGTAGGGTCTTTTGACAATAGTCAAAAGCAAATAACATTTGCGAAGTCAATTTCGTGAATACAAACAAATAAGAGCTACAAACTTAAATTATATATGAGAGTTTGATCCTGGCTCAGGATGAACGCTGGCGGTATGCCTAATACATGCAAGTCGAACGCATTCTCGTTTTAGATTGACGGTGCTTGCACCAGATTGAAAAGACATTTGAATGAGTGGCGGACGGGTGAGTAACACGTGGGTAACCTGCCCAAAAGTGGGGGATAACATTTGGAAACAAATGCTAATACCGCATAAAAGTTAGAACCGCATGGTTCTAATTTGAAAGATGGTTTCGGCTATCACTTTTGGATGGACCCGCGGCGTATTAGTTAGTTGGTGAGGTAATGGCTCACCAAGACAATGATACGTAGCCGAACTGAGAGGTTGATCGGCCACAATGGGACTGAGACACGGCCCATACTCCTACGGGAGGCAGCAGTAGGGAATCTTCCACAATGGGCGCAAGCCTGATGGAGCAATACCGCGTGAGTGAAGAAGGGTTTCGGCTCGTAAAACTCTGTTGTTGGAGAAGAACGTATGTGATAGTAACTGATCATGTAGTGACGGTATCCAACCAGAAAGCCACGGCTAACTACGTGCCAGCAGCCGCGGTAATACGTAGGTGGCAAGCGTTATCCGGATTTATTGGGCGTAAAGCGAGCGCAGGCGGTTTTTTAAGTCTGATGTGAAAGCCCTTGGCTCAACCAAGGAAGTGCATCGGAAACTGGAGAACTTGAGTGCAGAAGAGGACAGTGGAACTCCATGTGTAGCGGTGAAATGCGTAGATATATGGAAGAACACCAGTGGCGAAGGCGGCTGTCTGGTCTGTAACTGACGCTGAGGCTCGAAAGCATGGGTAGCGAACAGGATTAGATACCCTGGTAGTCCATGCCGTAAACGATGAATGCTAGGTGTTGGAGGGTTTCCGCCCTTCAGTGCCGCAGCTAACGCATTAAGCATTCCGCCTGGGGAGTACGACCGCAAGGTTGAAACTCAAAGGAATTGACGGGGGCCCGCACAAGCGGTGGAGCATGTGGTTTAATTCGAAGCAACGCGAAGAACCTTACCAGGTCTTGACATCTAGCGCCAATCCTAGAGATAGGACGTTCCCTTCGGGGACGCTAAGACAGGTGGTGCATGGTTGTCGTCAGCTCGTGTCGTGAGATGTTGGGTTAAGTCCCGCAACGAGCGCAACCCTTATTATTAGTTGCCAGCATTCAGTTGGGCACTCTAGTGAGACTGCCGGTGACAAACCGGAGGAAGGTGGGGACGACGTCAAATCATCATGCCCCTTATGACCTGGGCTACACACGTGCTACAATGGACGGTACAACGAGTTGCGAACTCGCGAGAGTAAGCTAATCTCTTAAAGCCGTTCTCAGTTCGGACTGTAGGCTGCAACTCGCCTACACGAAGTCGGAATCGCTAGTAATCGCGGATCAGCATGCCGCGGTGAATACGTTCCCGGGCCTTGTACACACCGCCCGTCACACCATGAGAGTTTGTAACACCCAAAGTCGGTGGGGTAACCTTTTAGGAGCCAGCCGCCTAAGGTGGGACAGATGATTAGGGTGAAGTCGTAACAAGGTAGCCGTAGGAGAACCTGCGGCTGGATCACCTCCTTTCTAAGGAATATACGGAACCTACACATTAGTCGAAACTTTATTTAGTTTTGAGAGGTCTACTCTCAA
>NZ_BJEB01000103.1 GCF_005405445.1 Paucilactobacillus nenjiangensis | reverse complement strand
CCGCCGTATACGGAACCGTACGTACGGTGGTGTGAGAGGTCGGTAGCTGAACTAATCAACTGCCTCCTACTCGATTATTTCGGAGCGTGTAATGATTTTTAAAATAAATTTGGACATATTATGACCGTTGAAACTCATATAATATAAAATATATTAATCTCAATAAATATTTTAAAACTATCGGAGGGCTGATTATGGCGGAAAGCATTCATGATTTTTTTCAAAAACACTATGGCAACATCATGTCGAGTACCATCTATGCTCCATCGGTGGAACAAATTAACTCGGTCAAATCATCGCAAGCAGGAACAGATAACCTTTCTTACGAAGCCGCAGTTGAGTATCTTGATACTTATCAGCCAATGGATGTATTAGACGAGGGACCTAAATTAAACCTTGAATCACTTGTAGTGCTGCCAAGCCAAGCTGAATTCGATGTGACCGCTAATCAAGATGATTTTAGTGCATTCCACCAGGAAAATCCTGTGGATCGAGATTTGAGATATATCGTTGAACGTTTTAGTTGGCCAAAAGATGATCCAGAAGTTTCAGAGTTTAAGCTTGTAGGTGGCTTGACGACATCTTTTTTACTACACACATCAACTTCAAACCATGATTCGCTTAAAACTATCAGCCAAACTGATATTGATGAAGGAACTGAACGTATTTATCAAATCATTGAACAAATGTTAGCACTTAATCCAGATTCAAAATCTGAAAAAAGATTGCGAGTGGTCTTCGTGCTTCCCGATTCCATGAGCGAATCATTAATACCTCAATTTATTTATCGTGCTCGTCGCGAGGACTTCAGTCGAGCCTTTCCACTATTGACCGAGTTAATACCGGAAATTGAATTTTATAATGTTCTGATTAATCTTGGTGCAGAAGATGGATTCACGATGGAAAAACTGTATCAGAACATTGAACCGTTGATGGTATCATCTCAACCAGTACTGACAGATGAAATGTATCACGCTGTTGTTGACCCATATCGCCAATAATCGCAATCCAAAACAAAAGTGAAGGTGGGAGAGCATGAATCAAGCAACGGTAGATAAAATGATTGTTGAACACGAACAGTGGTTGGACGACCACGAAACAGGTACTCGTGCAGATTTTTCTAACTTAGATCTCAGCTCGAATAGTTTCGCCTATCATGATTTGAGTTATGCAATTTTTAATGGTGCCAATTTATCACGAGCAGATTTTGAAGATGATATTTTGAATGGAACTTCATTCGTGGGTGCAATCATGATTGCCACTGATCTATCATATGCGGCGATGTTTGGCACTGACTTTCAATACGCGGAATTGACGAATGCGTTTGTTGATGATATTTATGGTGCGGTAGTCGACTTTCGCCATTGTCAGATTGACGATTTTGAAGAAATTTCTCAACATATTTCCGATGCTCGCTTTGATGATGAAGTGTAGAATCACGAAGATTGAGTGCTGGTGGTTTTATTTTTTTCACTAACTTAATTGTCAGATAATCACTGATTTTAAGCGTTTTTAAGACTTGCTCATTATTTAATTTGTGAATTTTAAGGAACAAATAGTTTCACTCACTAAAAGTAAGTAATATATTGAATGTCATAATAAACGAAAGAAGGAACCAATTATGGCATATCAAGCAAGCAATGAAGAAAAAGCAATTAAGATTATTAACTTAGAAGGATTAGAGACTCAAGGTAAGGATCGAATGGAAGCTGGTGCATTGAGAGTATAAAATAGTTTGTGTAAATGAAATGCCTTCGTACATATAATATGTATCTAACTTAAATAAATGATGCTTCCAAGGTGTCCTGGAGT
>NZ_BJEB01000102.1 GCF_005405445.1 Paucilactobacillus nenjiangensis | reverse complement strand
TTGACTATTGTCAAAAGACCCTACACATTTGATTTGTCGAAACTTTATTCAGTTTTCAAAGGTCTACATTTCGTTGCAAAATCCAATTAAGCAACGTATATTATGTTATCATTTTAACAAATTACTGTCAACAATTTTTTCGATTTATTTTGACGATTCAAAACTCGCGAATCCCTATAACAGTAAGAATAATCATACCAATGCAACTGACTGAAGTCAACTACTTTTGTAAAATATTTCCAACTAATTATCAGGTACTTTATCAACACTTTGTCGCTTTGACAACGAAAACTATCATAGCAAGAATCAAAGGCCTGGTCAAGCATATTTAAACATTTATTCTCGATTTTTATACGTTAGTACAAAATATTAAAAGGTTTCTTGTAATTCTGATAAGCAGTCATAGATTTCAATCGCTGCTAAATCAAGGTTATCGAACTCAAACTGTTGATAAGGACGATACTCTTCAACCGTATATAAACCCGTTACATGTTTGTATTCAACATTGCATAATTCAACGCCGAACATTTCAAAACGACGAACTTGTACGTCATCAGTTTGATCAGATTGCATGGCGTGCAAGCGACTGATGATTTTAAATAATGATAATTGATCCATTTATTCACCTCATTTTTCTAATTTACTTCTATATATATGCTAAAATTGTTTTTAGACAAATAAAAAGGAGATTTTCACATGAGCCTATTTAGAACTGATTTAAACGAAACCCTCGATGATATTGAAGTTTCTGAAATACGTCAATTCGATGAAGCGACAAGTTCTATTCCAGATATTCTTAAACTAACCTTAGGTGAGCCTGATTTTACCATCCCTGAACACGTTCAGCAAGTTGCCAAACAAGCAATCGATGATAACTTTTCCCATTATACAGGAAATGCAGGAATTCCTGAACTGAGAAAGGCTGCTGCTGATTTTCAAAATAAAAAATACGGTTTAAACTATACTGCTGACAATGTGATTACTACTGTCGGTGCCTCTGAAGCAATTGCGGCTGCGTTAGGAACGATTATTAATCCTGGCGATGGTGTCTTGCTTCCCGCACCTATCTACTCGGCTTATACACCATTGATTAACTTTTATCGTGGTACAGAGTATCGAATTAACACCCGTCCCAATAACTTTGTCCTAACCCCTGAGATGGTAGAAGACACGATTAAGGCGAATCCAAATGTGAATTTTAAAGCGATTGTCCTCAACTATCCAAGTAACCCAACTGGCGTTACCTATCGTCCTGATGAAATCGAAGCACTAGTGGAAGTTTTCAAGAAGTATAAACTCTGGGTTGTCAGTGATGAAATCTATTCTGAATTGACTTATGGTGATACCCATACTTCAATTGCCAAGTATCTACCTGAACAGACTATCTTAATTAATGGTTTGTCAAAATCGCACGCTATGACAGGCTGGAGAATTGGTTTTATCTTTGCGGAAGTTGAAATGATCGACCAAATCCGTAAAGTGCACCAATACATGGTCACCGCAGCAACTTCAATTGTCCAAAAAGCGGCTGTTGAAGCATTAACTACCGGAATAGATGATGGTAAGGAAATGGCTGCAGAATATCTTAAGCGTCGTGATTACGTTTATGGTGAAATGGAAAAGATGGGCTTTGAAATGGCTCGTCCAGATGGTGCCTTTTACATCTTTGCTAAGATTCCTGCAGGTTACATTCAAGATTCAATGGAATTTTGTAAAGACTTAGCACAAAAGAATCATCTAGCAATCATTCCTGGTCATGCCTTTGGTGACGAAGGTGAAGGTTATGTTCGCATTAGTTACGCTGCTGATCTCAGCAAACTACAAGAAGCTATGAAACGTCTGAAAGCCTACATGGATACCAATAAATAAGCAAAAAATATGTGGCTGGGAAAAAACTAACCAGCTATAGAAAAATCGACCAAGAATTCTATAATTAATAGAATTTTTGGTCGGTT
>NZ_BJEB01000101.1 GCF_005405445.1 Paucilactobacillus nenjiangensis | reverse complement strand
AATAGCCCTTCGGGCAATAAAAAAGAGCAATCCATCACGTCCTTGAAAGAACGTGTTTCCTTGCTCCGTTCCAAAAATTCGTCAGTCCAGTTGGACAACAAGTGGATGACCAAGACCAAGCGAAATTTGCATAGCTATTATTTGATTGAATTGACTTCTCGATGTGGGCACGCTAGAATTGAATTATCAAGAATTGCAGTGAAGCAATTAGTAGAAATTATTTTGGACATTTAGAAAGCTAGTGTTAAATGCAAACTAGCCAATGATTAATTTTGAATTACACTTGTGGAGCATTTTGAATTGAACGGTTAGTCGCGATATTGACTTCGAGCGGAAGGTGAAAACTTTCTATTCAAGGTGGTACCGCGGAATAAATTCGTCCCTGATTTCTTTATTGAAATCGGGGATTTTTTTGTTCAATTCGCAAATTTTAGGAGGATGAACATGAATATTATTGAAGAACTAGAATGGCGTGGTGCTGTTAATCAGACCACGGACATTGATGATTTACGTAAGTTAACTGACGAAAAGAAGATTGGTCTTTACTGTGGGGTTGACCCTACCGGGGACAGTTTACACATTGGTCATCTGATTCCATTTATGATGTTGAAACGATTCCAACTGCAAGGTCACCATCCAGTCATTTTAATTGGTGGTGGTACAGGCGCCATTGGAGATCCTTCTGGTAAAAATTCAGAACGGGTCCTGCAAACGATGGATCAAATCCAACACAACAAGGAAGCTTTGTCTGGTCAAATGGAAAAATTATTTGGGACAGAAAATTTCACCATTGTTGATAATTATGATTGGTTGTCTGAATTCAGTTTGTTAGACTTCCTTCGTGACTACGGAAAATTGTTTAACGTTAACACGATGCTTAATAAAGAAGTCGTTTCCAGTCGTCTAGAAGTCGGCATTTCATTTACCGAATTTACTTATCAAATTTTACAATCTGTTGATTTCTTACATTTGTTCCAATTTGAAGATGTTCAACTCCAAGTTGGTGGGGCAGATCAATGGGGAAATATCACAGCCGGAATTGATTTGATTCATAAGATTGAGGGACCAGACGCACGGGCACATGCTTTAACCATTCCGCTAATGCTTAAGGCCGATGGTACCAAATTTGGTAAAACTGCTGGTGGAGCTATTTGGCTTGACCCTGAAAAAACGACACCTTATGAATTTTATCAATTCTGGATTAACCAAGATGATCGTGATGTGATTAAATATATCAAATACTTCACGTTTATCGATGAAGCTGAGATTAAAGAGTTAGAAGATAAAGTCGCTACTCAACCAGAGAAACGAGAAGCACAACGCCGATTGGCAGAGGCAGTGACTGAATTTGTTCATGGCAAACAAGCCGTGATTGAAGCGCAACATATTACTGCAGCTCTATTCTCCGGTGAAGTGGCTGATTTAACCACTGCTGAAATTGAACAAGGATTTAAAAATATGCCATCGATGGATGTCAGTGCTGAGAAACAAAATATCATTTTATGGTTGGTGGATGAGACAGGAATTGAAAAATCTCGTCGCCAAGCTCGAGAAGATGTTGAAAATGGTGCTATTCGAATCAATGGTGAAAAGGTTGTTGATGTGGATGCAGAAATTGATCCCAATGCAGCCTTTGATGGCAAGTTTGTCATTGTGCGACGTGGTAAGAAGAAGTACTTCTTAGCCAATGTAAAATAATAATCTACTATATATACTGTGTAAGCAAGATTTCTACGTTGAGTGGGAATCTTGCTTTTTATATCGGCATCGATTTGTGAACCAAGCAAATGACACGCTAGGCGCGAATGAAATTAAAAAATAAATGTTGGCAAAGTGGTTGACGCTCATAGGTTTGGAGTGTATAGTTATTAATCGTTGTCAGAGAGATAAACAAAGAAATCAACGTGAATTTCACAAGAATAAATATTAATTCTTGGTTGACAATGAATTGCGAATCAGGTAATATATATAACGTTGCTGCTAACGAAGTTTAGCAATGACCAAGTAGATCTTTGAAAACTGAATAAAGTTTCGAC
>NZ_BJEB01000100.1 GCF_005405445.1 Paucilactobacillus nenjiangensis | reverse complement strand
ACGAGCCAAATGGCCGCCTGATTTAATGCTTTCCAGGGTTCAAATAAGTTATTAATCGCGATTAATGATTTATTTGAGCCGTGGAAGGTAAACGCGGTTCTGAATGTCTCTTAAAATCTGTCTCAAATATTGACTTCAATCCATGACCCTGAGGTGACCTTTCCGGTCACCGTCAAAATAATCAAACGAGTGCAAAGAGAGCTTAGCATTCACTGCAAGATTAGAGTGAAAAGGCGGAACCATCGTAAGGAACGTGAGCAGCACATACTCGACAACGTACTCAACCAGAATTTTGAAGTCGATGGGCCCAACCAGGTATGGCTGTCTGACTCAACGGAATTGAAGTATGGCCTGAATGGTGAACATAGCGTGAGATTGAGCGGTGTCCTCGATCTGTTCGGGCGTCGTCTACTAGCTTTTAACCTCAGCGATACTGAGACCGCGGCCGCGGAAATTCAGGTCTTCCAGCAAGCATTTGAGGTGGCTGGGGACGTTCATTCGACAACGCATACCGACCGCGGCTCAGCTTACACGGCAGGATCATTTAACCACTTCTTAGAGCTCCACAACGTGAAGCGCAGTATGTCTCGTCCAGGTACACCCTATAACAACGCACCGATGGAGCGCTGGTGGAACGAATTCAAGTTGCGGTGGATGGAGCGACACGCAATGGCTAAGACATATCAAAAACTCGTGAAACTGGTGGAAGAAGGTGTTGAGTACTTCAATCGCCACAATCGCTCGGCACAAAGAAACGGCCTCACTCCAGAAGAATACTGGAGTAAAGCCGTTTAGGAACAGACAAAACTTTATACTTTTTCATCTGTCAACTTGACAGGGCCTAGTGCAATCGGTCGACGCTTTTGGATTTCGTCGTCTTTTTGTAAATGATGAACTAACGTGCCAGACGCGTATCCACCTAACGCCTGTCACTAAGCTAGTTTAGCGATGTCCCAAGATTTTATATTTGATGAAATGGTGGATTGGGTGTGCCATCCACATTTTCGTAGTATATTCAGAAACGCCGTTGCGTAAGTGTCTCTACCTTGTGTTCGGGCAATCTGGTTGTATTTAGTACCCCCCTGTTAGAGTACTGGGGGTATGGGCGGCCGGCTGACGCCGACCGCCCTTTGCTCGCGCTTGCGCCTTTCGCGCTGCACGGCGCGCGGCAAAGTGGTGAGATAGAAACGGCGATCATCCATGTTTTAGATGACCGCCGATAAGGTATCCTTGGATGAAGTTGTGGCACAGAGATGGCACACTTCAAAGTGTTTTCGTTGATTTTCGACGTTTTTAGCTCTGCTGAAACGCCGCTAACTCGCTATTCTTACCTCGACTTATATGAGGGCTTGTTTTCACATGAAACATTACTAGCAGACAAAAAACATGAAAATATCCCAGAAGTTTGGTACGATATTCACTGTTATTTATTCACATTGGAGGAGATTTATCATGAATCATTTTTTCACAGTTCTAGGCGGCATGGGATCTCTAGCGACAGAAAGTTTTGTCCGACTATTAAACGAACGAACTCCAACTAATAAAGACCAAGATTATTTGGATTACTTGGTCGTTAATCACTCTTCGATTCCCGATCGATCGTCATATATTTTAGACCATACTCAACCCAATCCAACTGACCAGTTGGTTGGTGACATTAAGAAGTATAGTCAATTAAACCCTGACTTTTTTGTCTTAACATGTAACTCAGCTCACTATTTTTATCAAGAAATGCAAGCTGCAACTTCCATTCCAATCCTTCATATGCCCAAATTAGCGGTAGAAGAAATCAATCAAATCAATCCTACTGCCAAGAAAGTCGGTATTTTAGGAACTCCTGGTACCATTAAAACGGGAATTTACGATCAATTTATCATTGACCAAGGTTATGAACCCGTGCACCCAACACCTGAAATCCTGGCAGAAACTGAAAAATTAATTTTTGAAGATATCAAAGCCAAAGGTGACGTCGATAAGGATCGCTACCATAACATTCTCAAACAGATGCAAGATACCATGCACGTCGACATAACTATCTTAGGATGTACAGAACTATCATTAGCTCAGGAGCAAGCACCTGACCACCCATATCTTGTGGCCGATGCCCAATCAATTCTAGCCGATAAAACTATCGAATTGGCAATGCGTCAGCAAAATAAGTTAAGTCTATAAATAATTAAGTTAAAAAAGGTGGCTGGGAAAAAACTAATTCCAGACTATAAAAAATAAAGGGACTTTGGAAAAACACTCCAAAGTCCCTTTAACT
>NZ_BJEB01000099.1 GCF_005405445.1 Paucilactobacillus nenjiangensis | reverse complement strand
TAAATTATACATTTTTTTCAAATTTATGGGTACTTTTGTTTTAGTGCGCCGTAAATTTATTTTGTTTCATATAAAAAGGCTGTGATACAAAACGTTAGTTTTGTCACAGCCTTTAAATTACAATTTTATTTTGCGTCTTTGTTTGACATGATACCATCTAACAGACCATAGTCTACTGCTTCTTGAGCACTAAGATAGTGGTCACGTTCGGTGTCTTCTTGAACACGTTCAAAAGGTTGTCCCGAATTGTCAGCTAAAATCTGGTTCAATTGCTTACGAGTCTTTAAAATCTCGGTTGCAGCAATTTCGATTTCAGTCTGTTGACCTTGAGCACCACCGGATGGTTGGTGAATCATAACTTGAGAGTGTGGTAAACCGAATCGTTTACCTTTTGCACCTGAAGATACTAAGACACTGGCCATTGAAGCTGCCATACCAATTACGATGGTTTGAACGTCAGATTTGATGAAGTTCATTGTATCGTAAATAGCGAGTCCTGAGCTAACTACACCACCTGGAGAGTTAATATATAGGTAAATGTCTTTGGTTGAGTCTTGGGCGTCTAAGAAGAGTAATTGGGCAACAATTGAGTTGGCCATGTCATCTTCAATGGGGCCGGATAACATAATAATGCGATCTTTTAATAGTCGTGAGTAAATGTCATAGGCGCGTTCACCACGAGATGATTGTTCAATAACTGTAGGTACTAAGTTCATAAAAGTTTTCCTCCTTTTAGCACTTAAAGATTGTGTTTGCTAAACGTGTAAAGACAGTTTACCGCATAGGTCAAAAAAGGTCAAATAGTTTATCTTGGCAGAAAAAAAGCTTAGTCATCAAGCTGTTGACTAAGCCATTCGAGTTCCGATGCCGCACTTTTTTGATCGAGTTCTTTACGATCATCTTCAATCAATTGTTCTTGTGTGGTTTCGGTCTTTTTTGTATTATCCATAATTAATTCCCCCAAAGTATTTAAAATTTCATTTACTTATTATGAGTAATGCTAGTATATGATTAATTGGTCTAACTGTCAAATAGTATTTTAAGTCTTTAATAACCCTTAATAATTGTTCTTAATTTAAAATTGGTATAGATAGAATGACTGAAGGATTCTGGAAAACTATTGATTTTATTCGGCAATATGACTATAATTGTAATGTTGATTAATAAAACGATGAAATTAAGGAGGCAATTATCATGCGCAAAGCACATCCACATGGAGTACAAGGACGCCGTCCAGTAGCTTCTCAATACAAACAAGCACAAAAAGCCAAGAAGGCTGAAGATATTCGTGCCTGGGCTAAACAAAAGCCAGAAGCTGCTAAGTAAAGCAACCTAACATCACTGAATAGTGGTGTTTTTTTGTATCATGATTGTTTTTTTGTCAGATTGTAATATAATGATAGATAAATACATATTAGGAGATGTTGTTATGTCACGAAAAATCGGTGTTATTGGAATGGGAAACGTTGGTTCGACAGCCGCACATTACATAGTTGCAAATGGGTTCGCAGATGATTTGGTTTTAATTGATATTAATGAAAAGAAGGTTGAAGCAGATGCATTAGATTTCCAAGATGCAATGCCAAACTTGCCATATCATACCAATATTGTTGTTAACGATTATTCTGCTTTAAAAGATGCAGATGTTATTATTTCTGCTTTGGGTAACATTAAGTTACAAGATAATGCAAATGATGATCGGTTTGCTGAATTGCCATTTACTCGCGTGCAAGTTCGAGATGTCGCTGCTAAAATCAAAGCTGCCGGATTTAATGGAATTATTGTTGCAATTACCAACCCTGTTGATGTGATTACTTCAATTTATCAAGAAGTGACTGAATTACCAAAGAACCATGTCATCGGTACAGGAACGTTACTAGATTCTGCACGGATGAAACGGTCAGTGGCTGAAGAATTGAATATTGATTCTCGTTCAGTTGTCGGCTATAACCTTGGTGAACATGGTAATTCTCAATTTACAGCTTGGTCAACGGTACGTGTATTAGGTCACCATATTACTGAACTTGCCAAAGATCGTGGTCTTGATTTGGAAGCTATTGATAAAGAATCTAAATTTGGTGGACACAAAGTCTTCCATGGTAAGAAGTATACCAACTATGGAGTTGCTACAGCGGCAGTTCTATTAGCTAATACGGTGTTGAATGACGCCTTAACTGAGTTGCCAGTTTCTAATTATCGCGAAGAATATGGCACTTATCTCTCATATCCAGCCATTGTTGGACGTGATGGAGTTGTTGAACAAATCCAACTTGACTTAACACAAGAAGAATTAGACAAACTTCAAATTTCAGCTGATTATATCAAAACAAAGTATGCTGAAAGTAAATAAAATAGTGTAAACAAAAGTGGCTGGGAAAAAACTAACCAGCTATAGAAAAATCGACCAAGAATTCTATAATTAATAGAATTTTTGGTCGG
>NZ_BJEB01000098.1 GCF_005405445.1 Paucilactobacillus nenjiangensis | reverse complement strand
TGTGTCACAATAGAAATTCGTAACTCTAAATTAAATTTAGTCATAATAAAACCCCCGAGATTGTTGTCCAATCTCGGAGGTTCACTTCATGCTTGAACCTTTTTTGTACATATATTACTTACTATCTTCTTGTTTTCGTTTCTTGCCTGCAATTCCAAATATCATCATGAGTAAGCTCAATAGTCATAACGTTTGTAAACTATCCCCACTTTCATCAGTCTGCGGAAGTTTGTTTTTATCATCGTTAGTCGTTGTTGAATCAACCTCTTTATTTTCAGAAGATAACTGTTGACCGTTAACGGTACTATTATTTTTATTTTGCTCAGATGATAACTGACTTGCAGCATCATTCAATTGATTAATTAGTTGAATGATATCTTGTGTTAAAACAAGAGATTCGGCATTTTTAAGCGAATTTAACAAATCTTGTAATTGTTGTATTAAATTACCTAGTTCGCCAGTATTTCCATATTCCTTCAATGCATTCTCTGCATCTTTAATCGCTTGGTTTCGTTCTACTTTCGCTTGTTCGATAACTGTATCCATTGCATCGATTGCTTTTTGTACATCGTCAATTGACGCCGTTGGATCATTCACTAAATCTTTCAATTTATCAGTGGCATCTTTGACCCCAGGTTCTTTATTAACTGGATTTGCAAAATCTTCTGTTAAATGATTATTTGCGTCATCTAAAACATTTTGTACATTTTCAGAAATTTCTCGTAATTCTTGTACAGTATCTTTAATATCTGCAGTTAACACATTCTCAGAACCATTTGCAGCATCATCCAATGTTTTTTGTAATTCATCCAATTTTTCCTTAACACCTGGACGTTTAGAAA
This sequence comes from Paucilactobacillus nenjiangensis, assembly GCF_005405445.1. Taxonomy (GTDB): domain Bacteria; phylum Bacillota; class Bacilli; order Lactobacillales; family Lactobacillaceae; genus Paucilactobacillus; species Paucilactobacillus nenjiangensis. The sequence goes on along the minus strand of NZ_BJEB01000098.1, from coordinate 1,705 downwards.
TAGAGTCAATGTTTGTAATTAATGTCTCTGCTTCATCAACCGCATCATTTCGTGAGTCTTTAGATTGGTTAACAACGTCCTTAAATGTTTCTGTTGCTGCCAAAATATCGGCGGTTGTCGATGCTGGATTGTTTAACACTTCGTTTAATGCTGTGACCGCATCAGTCACCACTTGTTCATTTCCAACTGGATCTGTCGCAGCAAAGGCTGTGTCAGCCGCATCTTTGGCATCATTTCGTGAGTCTTTCGCTTCGCCGACGACTGTGTTAAATGTGTCAGTCGCTGCTAAGATTTCAGCGGTTGTCGATGCTGGATTGTTTAAGACTTCGTTTAATGCTGTGACCGCATTGGTCACATCCGTTTCATTTCCAACTGGATCCGTCGATGCTAAGGCTGTATCGGCCGCATCTGTCGCATCATTTCGTGAGTCTTTCGCTTCGCCGACGACTGTGTTAAATGTGTCAGTCGCTGCTAAGATTTCAGCGGTTGTCGATGCTGGATTGTTTAAGACTTCGTTTAATGCTGTGACCGCATCGGTCACCACTTGTTCATTTCCAACTGAATCTGTCGCAGCTAAGGCTGTGTCGGCCGCATCTTTGGCATCATTTCGTGAGTCTTTCGCTTCGCCGACGACTGTGTTAAATGTGTCAGTTGCTGCCAAGATTTCGGCGGTTGTCAATGCTGGATTGTTTAACACTTCGTTTAATGCTGTGACCGCATCGGTCACAGCCGTTTCATTACCTACTGGATCTGTCGATGCTAAAGCTGTGTTGACTGCATCTTTAGCATCATTTCGTGAGTCTTTTGCTTCACCGACGACTGTATTAAATGTGTCAGTTGCTGCCAAGATATCGGCTGTTGTCGATGTTGGTTCGTTTAACACTACATTCAATGCATTAACTGCATCTATCACCACTTGTCCATTGTTCACCGGGGCAGTATTTAATAAGCCAACATTAGCATTAAGCAAGGCAGTCGCATGAATAATATCCGCTGTGAGTGCTTGTTCACTATTATCGTTGGCCGCTTCAACAATATTATTAAGATTATCGATGGCACTTGCAACATTACTGTTTGTCGCCACATCTTTTGCATTACTGATTGCATTCGTAGCGTCTATTTTTGCATTGTCTCTTGCATTCATCGCAGCATCGAAAATTGTTTGAAGTTGCGTTGTAAACGCGTCAACGGCTTCTGCGGTCAATTGAGCATTAGAAAATTGGTCGTTGATGTTAGAAACCAACGGCACAATACCCTCTTCATAAGTAACAGGTCCACTGACAGCCTGCATATAGATTTCATTCAACTTAACAAAGCTATCGATTATTAAGTTTAGTTTATCCGTTAATGTAACGAGTTCGCTAGTGACCAATAACTCATTGTTTGCATCAGCCATCGCTTGTTTCAACAAGCCTTGCGCTTTTATGATTGCTGCCTTATTGTTTGGTACTGTTCTATCCATAGCATCTTGAGCTGCTGTTTGCGCATCACTACGGGTAATTTTTGCTGCAGCTAAAACACTTAAATAATTATTTGTATCGGCAACTAATGTGGCGCTATTCGAATAGGTACTGTGCCCTGTCAAGTTTACACATTAAATAATAAAAATTAGTTGGCCTTGCCAAAAAGGTATTCCGCTGCGGTAAGGTCATTTCTCTTCGCTGAGATAAATTTTTCAGTGAAATAGGTAATTCCTTCTCTAACT
>NZ_BJEB01000097.1 GCF_005405445.1 Paucilactobacillus nenjiangensis | reverse complement strand
ACGTATCATTCAAAGAGTGATAGGCAAGTATGCGGTGTTCCTAGAAGCCCGGGAATTTATTCCCGGAGTAGTTCACTAATTTGTGCTGAACTATTTAATCTGATAGCCTTGATTCAAGAGACACTTGAACGCCAAAATAAAAAAGTAGAGATATGTAAATGGTCAAGGATATTGCTAAAATTTTGATTAATCAACGTGAAAATAAGGTGAGTGCCAGTTTATATTATTGGGTGCAGATTATCTTTTCTTTTAATAGTAATCGTATAGAAGGCTCAACCTTAAGCGAGAAACAAACCCAACAAGTCTTTGATACTGGCACTATTTTTGCAGATGAGAATGGTTTAATTGTGGTTGATGATGTGCTAGAGACTTCTAATCATTTTAGAATGTTTGATTATGTTTTAGATACAATCGATGTGGATTTAACCAGTGAATATCTGTTTAAACTGCATACAATGTTAAAACGAGGGACAAAGTCAGAATTAGATTCCAAGATGAACGTGGGTGGCTTTAAACAATTTCCCAACCAAATTGGTAGTATTGAAGCTGTTCAAACAACTTTACCAGCTGAAGTTCCGCATGCAATCCAGAGTTTGTTAGAAAAATGGAATGCGGATCCGCATTCCAATTTATTGGATTTTGCCAAGTTTCATATGGTGAGAGTGTTTAATAATTTTGTTAATTTCTGATCGTTTGTGTTCAATCATCGGCAGGTTGTGCTAGTATTTTGACAAACGTTCTTAAAGGAAGTTCACAAGTGAAAAAAATTCGATTAATTGTGCTAATTTTTGCCATAATGTTTGGCATTAGCATTTCTACAACTGCTCACGCGAAGACAACTGTTGCCACACCCACGTTATTTATTCATGGCTTAGGTGGAACCAAGAAATCAACGGATGGATTAATAGCTGCAGCTGAAACGAAGGTTAATGCTAAAAAAGTGATGACTATCACCGTGGCAGCAGATGGGACTTTAGATGTGCAAGGATCATTCTCAAAACAAGTCAAAAAGCCCTTGATTCAAATTAATTTTACTAATAACGAAGCTAGTACAACCACACAAACACAGTGGCTGACAAAGGTGCTGCAATTGCTTCAAAATAAATATGGGGTGACCAAGTATAATGTGGTGGCTCACTCTGCCGGGAACGTTGCGTTCTTTCAAACGGTAACTCAAAAATCAGTTAAACTACCAACGTTGAAGAAATATGTTATTTTGGCTGGACCATTCAATGGGGTGGTGGGGATGAACGATGCTGCCAATCAAAATCAATTGTTGAAGCATTACCAACCGCAAACTTATTACGCTGCTAATAATTATTATCCTGGGTATCAACAGTTACTAGATGTTAGTCAACGATTTCCAAAACATGTCAAAATTCTCAACATTTATGGTGATTTAAATGATGGTACACACTCAGATGGACTAGTGACTATTCAATCAGAATTGTCGATTAATTACTTGTTGTACAAGCATAATGATCAAATTAAAAATGTCAAAATGGTTGGTTTATCGCATACCGAATTGCATAAAAGTGCGAAAGTAAATCAAAAATGGATTAAATTTATTTGGTAGAAAAAAACCAATAGCCACTCAAAACCCGAGTAATTATTGGTATTTATCATTAGAGTTCCGAGTATAATCGACTCAAAAAGCACTATTTCTCTACCAGCTAGCTTTCTTTACACCAGGAATTTGTCCGAGGTGAGCGTAGTGCCGGAAATTTAAACGAGACATTCCAAAGTCACGCATATAACCGCGTGGACGTCCGTCCAATTGGTCACGGTTATGGCGACGTGTAGGTGAGGCATTGCGTGGTAACTTGCTTAGAGCTTCATAATTATGCGCAGCCTTCAATTGTTGACGTAATTCTGCATACTTTGCAATTGTTGCATCAATTTTTGCAGCTTTTGCAATTTTAGATTTTTTGGCCATTGATGGTCCTTTCTGAGCAATAAACTTAAATATCGACGATAACGATAAACGATTTACTTACTAAAAGCAAGTAAATTGCTTTTTTAGGCTAATTTACTGTTATCAAATTGCTCAAACGGTTACAATAAGCGTATTAATTGAATTGGAGGCTTTACTCATGAAATCAGATGAAAGTTTATATCATACAACTACAATTAATCCCCACGGCATGCCCGGACGTGCTTATGTGTTAGGTAACGGTGAACTGAATGTTCAAGTTAGTTCTCCTAGAAAACCTGAAGAGCCAGGGACGAACCCAGAACAATTATTAGGGTTAGCCCAAGCTACATGTTTAGCCTCAACATTACAGACGATTCAAGAGGGCCGAGGAATCGAATATCAAAGCGAAGTTCGAGTGGGGGTTGATCTGAAATATGATACTCATGGTTTGCGATTTGTTATTGAAGTTCAAGCACGAATTCCAAATGTAGAACCAGAAGAAGCTCAAAAACAGTTGGATTTTGCTGAAAGTCGGTGTCCCGTTTCCAAATTACTAAGTGGAAATGAAGATGTATCGGTCAAACTAGTCGATAAATTTACGGTTTAAATATTCTCAACAAATATTTCTAAATTTCATGTTTCTTTCTTCATATTTTCTTCACACTAACTCGGTATAGTTACACCATACCAATTAAACCTCTTTTCATTTACTCCTCCAAAGTAATGAAAACAGTAGCTGGAAAGCAGCTACAATCCTACT
>NZ_BJEB01000096.1 GCF_005405445.1 Paucilactobacillus nenjiangensis | reverse complement strand
TGTGGTTAAGTCCTCGACCGATTAGTAATGGTCCGCTCCATGCATCACTGCACTTCCACTTCCATCCTATCTACCTCATCATCTTTGAGGGGTCTTACTCTCCCGAAGGAGATGGGAAATCTCATCTTGAGGCGAGTTTCACACTTAGATGCTTTCAGCGTTTATCTCATCCATACGTAGCTACCCAGCGATGCTCCTGGCGGAACAACTGGTACACCAGCGGTATGTCCATCCCGGTCCTCTCGTACTAAGGACAGCTCCTCTCAAATTTCCTGCGCCCGCGACGGATAGGGACCGAACTGTCTCACGACGTTCTGAACCCAGCTCGCGTACCGCTTTAATGGGCGAACAGCCCAACCCTTGGGACCGACTACAGCCCCAGGATGCGATGAGCCGACATCGAGGTGCCAAACCTCCCCGTCGATGTGGACTCTTGGGGGAGATAAGCCTGTTATCCCCAGGGTAGCTTTTATCCGTTGAGCGATGGCCCTTCCATACGGAACCACCGGATCACTAAGCCCGACTTTCGTCCCTGCTCGACCTGTCTGTCTCGCAGTCAAGCTCCCTTGTGCCTTTACACTCTGCGAATGATTTCCAACCATTCTGAGGGAACCTTTGGGCGCCTCCGTTACTTTTTAGGAGGCGACCGCCCCAGTCAAACTGCCCACCTGACACTGTCTCCCATCACGATTAGTGATGCGGGTTAGAGTGGTCATACAGCGAGGGTAGTATCCCACCAACGCCTCCACCGAAACTAGCGTTCCGGTATCTACGGCTCCTACCTATCCTGTACAAGCTGTACAAACACTCAATATCAAGCTACAGTAAAGCTCCATGGGGTCTTTCCGTCCTGTCGCGGGTAACCTGCATCTTCACAGGTACTTCAATTTCACCGAGTCTCTCGTTGAGACAGTGCCCAGATCGTTACGCCTTTCGTGCGGGTCGGAACTTACCCGACAAGGAATTTCGCTACCTTAGGACCGTTATAGTTACGGCCGCCGTTTACTGGGGCTTCAATTCTGAGCTTCGCCGAAGCTAACCCATCCTTTTAACCTTCCAGCACCGGGCAGGCGTCAGCCCCTATACTTCATCTTACGATTTTGCAGAAACCTGTGTTTTTGATAAACAGTCGCCTGGGCCTATTCACTGCGGCTGTACTTTCGTACAGCACCCCTTCTCCCGAAGTTACGGGGTCATTTTGCCGAGTTCCTTAACGAGAGTTCACTCGCACACCTTAGGATTCTCTCCTCGACTACCTGTGTCGGTTTGCGGTACGGGCAGTTAAATACTCACTAGAAGCTTTTCTCGGCAGTGTGACATCGGCAACTTCGCTACTAAAATTTCGCTCCCCATCACAACTTGTCCTTAAAGGAAAAAGCATTTCACTCTCTCCAAGACTTATTGCTTGGCCAGACATATCCAACAGTCTGGTTTGCTTAGCCTCCTGCGTCCCTCCATTGTTCAAACGCATTTAACTGGTACAGGAATATCAACCTGTTATCCATCGTCTACGCCTCTCGGCCTCGACTTAGGTCCCGACTAACCCTGGGAGGACGAGCCTTCCCCAGGAAACCTTAGTCATTCGGTGGACAGGATTCTCACCTGTCTTTCGCTACTCATACCGGCATTCTCACTTCTAAGCGCTCCACCAGTCCTCACGGTCTGACTTCATTGCCCTTAGAACGCTCTCCTATCACGCAACCTAATGGTTGCATCCGTAGTTTCGGTAATATACTTAGCCCCGGTACATTTTCGGCGCAGGATCACTCGACTAGTGAGCTATTACGCACTCTTTAAATGGTGGCTGCTTCTGAGCCAACATCCTAGTTGTCTAAGCAACTCCACATCCTTTTCCACTTAGTATATATTTTGGGACCTTAACTGACGGTCTGGGCTGTTCCCCTTTCGACGATGGATCTTATCACTCACCGTCTGACTCCCGGACATAAATCAATGGCATTCGGAGTTTATCTGAATTCAGTAACCCATGACGGGCCCCTAGTCCAAACAGTGCTCTACCTCCATGATTCTAAGTCCGAGGCTAGCCCTAAAGCTATTTCGGAGAGAACCAGCTATCTCCAAGTTCGTTTGGAATTTCACCGCTACCCACACCTCATCCCAGCCATTTTCAACTGACACGGGTTCGGTCCTCCAGTGCGTTTTACCGCACCTTCAACCTGGACATGGGTAGGTCACCTGGTTTCGGGTCTACAACAACATACTTCATACGCCCATTTCAGACTCGCTTTCGCTACGGCTCCGACTTTTCTGTCTTAACCTTGCATGCAATCGTAACTCGCCGGTTCATTCTACAAAAGGCACGCTGTCACCCATTAACGGGCTCCAACTGATTGTAGGCACATGGTTTCAGGAACTATTTCACTCCCCTTCCGGGGTGCTTTTCACCTTTCCCTCACGGTACTGGTTCACTATCGGTCACTAGGTAGTATTTAGCCTTGGGAGATGGTCCTCCCGGATTCCGACGGAATTTCACGTGTTCCGCCGTACTCAGGATACAGAGCTGAGGGTATTACGTTTCGCTTACGGGGCTATCACCCGCTCTGGCTCAGCTTCCCAGCTGATTCAACTACGTAATACTTTTGTAACTCAAATGTTCTGTCCTACAACCCCAAAGAGCAAGCTCTCTGGTTTGGGCTTTTCCCGTTTCGCTCGCCGCTACTCAGGGAATCGATTTTTCTTTCTACTCCTGCAGCTAATGAGATGTTTCAGTTCACTGCGTCTACCTTTACTTAGCTATGAATTCACTAAGCAATAACTGACGATTAAGTCAGCTGGGTTCCCCCATTCGGAAATCTCCGGATCAAAGTGTACTTACCACTCCCCGAAGCATATCGGTGTTAGTCCCGTCCTTCATCGGCTCCTAGTACCAAGGCATTCACCATGCGCCCTTTATAACTTAACCTTGTTGATTCCAGCACTTGCGTGCTGGCTGACAACAGATTAATTGAGTATATGCGATAACTCTTTAAAAAAACTCAAATAACGCGGTGTTCTCGGTTTAATTGTTAAAACAATTAATAAATAAAAAATTTTGATATTATTTAGTTTTCAAAGTACAAGTT
>NZ_BJEB01000095.1 GCF_005405445.1 Paucilactobacillus nenjiangensis | reverse complement strand
ACGTATCATTCAAAGAGTGATAGGCAAGTATGCGGTGTTCCTAGAAGCCCGGGAATTTATTCCCGGAGTAGTTCACATTGTCGTCATATTTATTATGGCAAATCTATTAGGATACCAAGGAGTAATTGTAGCTCAACCAATAGCTGATGTATTAACAGCCGCAGTTGGTTTTTGGTTGTACCGTCGGGCATTTGGTCCCAATGGACGTGCAATTAGAAACTGGTGACCGGCGTGCTTAGACTAGCATTAAAAAGGAACACAATTACCCAATAATGTGAGTAAACATCCATTTCACACTTTTGATAATAGTTTGATATAGATAACTGTTAACCCCATGATAATTTTACATGTTGATGATAATCTGATAAATAGTATCTTCTAGATAAAAGTGGTCCAATCCGTTGATAATAACGTGTTGAGCCACTTTTATTTGCAAATATCAAGGACAAACTAATCACTAAAAAATGGTACCGTTTATTGACCAACTTCAGATAAAAGACTATAATTTAATAATTCATTAATTGAATTTTAATGACAACAATATGTAAGATATTTACATAACGGAGGATATATTTTGGATAAAAAAGCGAAACTTGACACTGCCTTTTTGGGTCAACCCCGAGGCTTGTCAACGTTGTTCTTCACTGAAATGTGGGAACGATTTAGTTACTATGGTATGCGTGCAATTTTAATCTTTTACATGATTTTGGCTGTAAAAGATGGCGGCCTTGGTTTTGACCAAACAACCGCTGCTTCAGTTATGTCAATTTATGGATCGCTTGTTTATATGTCAGGAGTGATTGGTGGATGGCTGAGTGACCGGATTTGGGGTAGTCGTAAGACTGTCTTTATTGGTGGAGTTTTGATCATGCTTGGTCATATTTCACTCTCGATTCCAGGTGGCTCTGCTGCGTTATTTGCATCAATTGCATTTATCGTTGCTGGTACTGGTTTATTGAAACCAAACGTTTCAGAAATGGTCGGCGGTTTGTATTCAGAAACTGACCGTCGTCGTGATGCCGGCTTTAGTTTATTCGTCTTTGGGATTAACTTTGGGGCTGCTGTGGCACCAATTTTGGTACCTTGGGCTTCTGATGGCTTTGGTATGAACCTCTTTGGTGGTCATATTAACTATCACGCTGGATTTGCGTTAGCTGCCATTGGTATGTTCTTTGGTCTTTTACAATATTACTTTGATGGTAAAAAATACTTACCATCTGAAAGTAACTATCCTAAAGATCCAATTGAACGTGAAAATATGAAATCAATTATTATTTGGACTGTGATTGCTATCGTGGCATTAGTTGCGGTGGTTGGATTATTAGGCGCAATGGGTAATTTGAATATCGACAGCATTATTTGGTTGATTACCGTTATCGCGATTGCCTTACCAATTATTTACTTTGTTACAATGCTGAATAGCCGTAAAGTTGAAAAAGTTGAAAAATCACGAGTTTGGGCTTATATTCCACTCTTCGTTGCTGCAGCAATGTTCTGGGGCATTGAAGAATCTGGCTCAAGTATTTTGGCCTTGTTTGCCGCTAACCGGACTGTCTTACATTTAGGTGGATGGCATTTCCAAGCTGCGAACTTCCAACTCTTAAACCCATTATTCATCATGATTTTGACACCTGTCTTCGTGGTAATCTGGAGTAAGTGGAAAAACCAACCAAGTGCCCCTGGTAAATTTGCTGCTGGACTTGTGATTGCTGGTCTTTCATATGTCTTTATCGCTATGCCTGGATTGCTATACGGTACTTCAGGTCGCGTGAGTCCCCTTTGGTTAGTTGGTTCATGGTTCATCGTTGAAATTGCCGAAATGTTGATTTCACCAATCGGATTATCTCTAACCACTAAATTAGCGCCAAAAGCATTTACTGCGCAAATGATGAGTATGTGGTTCCTTTCAAACTCAGCTGGACAAGCTATTAATGCTCAAATCGTTAAATTTTACACACCTGGCACGGAAGTTCAATACTTCCTAGCCGTTGGGGGAGCGAGTGTCGTTCTTGGTATCATCTTGTTCTTCTTCGTTAAACCTATCCATAAATTAATGGCAGGGATTAACTAACTTATATATAATGAAAGCTGACAATATGTCGGCTTTTTTATTTGGAATTGGAAGTGACATGATGAGCAGAATTGCAATGACGAGTGATAATCACTTTGATGTGAATCGCATTGATAGTCAGGAAATGTTAAAACAACAAGCAGAATACCTGGTGACGCAGCAAATCGACTATTATTTAATTGCGGGCGATCTATTTAATGATTTTCAAAAATCGATGAAATACGTGCACGACTTACAAACTGAATTAGAGGATGCTACCAAGGTATTGTTCATCGCGGGTAATCACGATATGTTGGCTGGGGTCTCGTTTGAGGAACTTGAGTCGATACAGGATGATATTTACGTTCACAATAAAACAATTGATGTAGCGGGCACAAATTGGACGATTATTGGTAATAACGGTTGGTATGACTATTCATTTCGTCCGGAAAAAACTGATATTGATGAAATTGAGCTTTGGAAGCGGGCATACTGGGTCGATCGTGCTATTCAGCAACCGATGACCGATATTGAAAGAATGCAAATCGTTTTGTTGCAGACGAAACAACAACTTGAATTAGCCGCTAAAAGACAGCGACAAGTGCTTTACTTTACTCATTTTTCACCTAAGCGCGAATATTTAATTAATAAACCTGACATTCGGATGTGGAGCATGGCAAACGCCATGATGGGTAGTTATCGCCTTGGTGATTTGTTAGAAAAAGAGCAAGTTGATTCCGTGTTATTTGGGCACATGCATATTCACCCGGCTCCACGGACGTACGGTCAGACCACTTATTACAATCAGTCGGTTGGATATAAAAATAAACATATCAATGAATGGCTGACGGAACCATTCTTTAATCAATGGGTCGAACGATTTCAGGTCATTGAGAAAAATTAGCTTTTTTCTAAAAAGGCTTGAAATGATGTCATAAATTCTGTATGATGTAATAGTTGCTTATTTAGGCAGCACCGAATTCACTGGTTCGTTTAGGACTGTTAAAGTCAACAATACCAGCGGTTACAAGTTGACAAAATTTATCAATTTTTTGATAAAAGGGCTTGTAATATAGCACGAATTTCGGTATTATATAATAGTTGGTTATGACATATGGAGGGGTAGCGAAGTTGGCTAAACGCGGCGGACTGTAAATCCGCTCCTTCGGGTTCGGAGGTTCGAATCCTCTC
>NZ_BJEB01000094.1 GCF_005405445.1 Paucilactobacillus nenjiangensis | reverse complement strand
ACGGAGAAACTAGCAGCTTGATGTTAATGATTGTGAAATTCTAGGTCATCAGTACTTCTTGACAAAGAACCAAAAAAGGCGTATCGAAAATCGACACGCTCGAAGTAATGGCGTTAACAGTAAGCTACGGGTTTCTTAAGAATTAGACGTACTTCTATCACTTCTAACCAAAGTATAACAAAACTGCTTGCTAATGAATACTTAATGACATGAAATAAACACTGTATGAGTTTGGACACTAAAAAGTTCTTCGACTTACTCGGTTGAATTTGTTTTAAAAACCCTAGGCGATTTGAATACCAGCCTCTAAGGTGTTATCCAATTTATAGATTCGTTCAACATCAATAACCACTACGCCAGCGCGTGGGAAACGTTCAAAAATGTTAGTTTTATCTAAAATCTGATTAGCAAAATCATCTGTTTCATGAATATGAGCCGTTCCCTCAAAGCGAAATCCCTGTTGAGCGCCTCTATCAGCAACCGCAACCGCTGCCAAATGGTTGCTTGAGAGATTATCATAGGCTTGCCTGAAGGTATGCTCAAAGTAGATTAAATGTGAGTCATCTAAGACATGTAGTGAGCCCTTGGGACCAACTTGAGGTTTGCCATCTATTCCTGTTGTTGCTAGGAATGGGAGCTGACTCTTTAACATATTCTTCATTTCTTCTGTAAGATTTACCATTTAATTTTCTCCAATCAACACGACATTACGCTTTCAAATTACTTTTAGTAAGTATACTGTCGATATCCTATTTTGTCAATCCTATGTCCCAAGATGAACATCGCAGACTAGGATCACGGAAGGTTTAAAAAGATTCCCTTGTTTTGTAAATTGGTTAAGCAAACATGTTTATATCGTTGGTCATGCTCAGGATAGATGGGTATTGTGAGTTCAACCGGATTGAGTTGTTTGTATGCTGGGCAATGTTGACCTCGATACAGAGGATCATACCATTTCTGATCTGGATGATAACCTCGTTTTTCCATTTCACGTAACACAATACAGTGAAATTGAAATAATTTATATGGGGAATGTGCAAATACGTAATTAACGGTAGCGTGTTTCCGTCCCCATCCATTACCGCGAAGCGCCGCAATTTCACGATGCTGTCCCAATAATTGTTGTCTTGGGAGTTGCTGAATTAAATCTTGATGCCATAAACGCACGTTACGACTTCCTTTCTTGAAAACTAGTCTTAATATTTATGCCATTTGGAGGATTACAGTACTGAACCATTTTATGACGAAGCGCCTTTTCTATAGGTTCATCGGCAGTATAAGTAATGGGATTTGCGCCTACTCGGATTGTCTGATCAATTTGTTCAATTTTGTTGGTGTGATTGATTATATTGCTCTTGCAAAGGAATGATATCCTTTTTTGCTGTCTTTGGAGCAGCATTGCACCCTCCGCATGAACATATACACGGTTTATTAAGATGGCTTTGAAAGTGAAGTCGTGCTACCTAATTTTGAGTCGTTTTAGCCTAACTAATACCTATCATGCCGAATTTGTTATTGGATCGTTTAAGTGTAGAAGCAACTAAATTTGTTCGATTAATTAGTTGAAAATTCTTGGGATTGCCCATGTATTTTTTAGTCTGGTTATTAGCTTTTATGTTTGATCTGCTTATTTCTGATCGCAAACACCCACAACTGCGAGTGAATCCTTTTTGAAGTCGTTGACTGTCAACAATACATTTATTTCCACATTGACATTGACAGAGCCAAAGCGCGTTTCCATTAGAACTGCTTCCCAAAAAACTAATGACTGTGAGTCGTCCAAACGTTTGATTGGCCAGATCGATACGCTTTTGCATACTAATCTCCCCGTTTGATAAGAAGGTACTTAAAGAGTTGTTTTCAATTGATCTAATCGCCATTGGCACCATGAAATAAAGGCTAATTCGTCAATCTTTGGAATGCCATAGGTTCTAGCATACGTTAACTTTTGAGTGGTAAGTAGTTGATCATAGGGTTTGCTAATAATACCAACCACAAGGATATCGACATTTTTGTCAATCCCGTTGACAGGTTTTGCTCCTAGAATAATTGCTAACTGTTGTACCTGGAAACGACGAAAAGATCGCAAACGGCCGGTAAAGAGAATTCGTTTGCCCCTTAAATCTATCATGATGTTTACCTCTCACTAGGGGGAACGTTTGCTAGATCTTCTGCCTGATACTTTTCGATGCGATATAAGGTTACTGGTGCAATACCTAACATGCGAGCAATTTGTCGCTTGGTCAGAGTTTCATCTCCGTCTTTCTTCCTATTTAAAAGGCGACAGGCTTCTTTATAAATATAGCGTTTTTGACGATTAGGTGAATGAGGACCATATTCACGAATTTTGCCCTTATATTTGCCCTGGCGTTTGGCAATTTCTATGCCTTGTTGTTGCCGTATCTTAATAGTTTCGCGCTCTTCTTGAGCAATATACTTATATAGTTCGACAATAATTGTCGTAATCAAGTTACGAAGGTTAGGATCTTCAATACTTGCAAAGCTAGGCAGATTTAGAACATTCAATTGAGCTCCACGATGGCGAATAGTTTCGATGATGTCAGTCAAATCATGAGAATTGCGACCAAGTCGATCAAGGCTCAATACCACTACTTCATCATCATCACGAATATAGTCTAACATTGCTTTTAGTTGAGGACGATCGGCATTTTTACCTGAAAGCTTCTCTTGAAAGATTTTATTAACACCGGCATCATGTAGCTGCTCAATTTGACGTGCAAGATTTTGATCACGCGTACTAACACGCGCATAACCGATTTTAGCCAATTCTAGGTCGCCTCCGGGTCACTTATATGTAACTAATAATACTCCCTTCTCACTTTAGTTACAATAGGGTACACCCTAACGTGCCTTGACCGGTGTTTCTTTTGTAGTTACTCTTTGATAATCAACGATGCCATATTTTCTATTGACGTTAATTCTTATAATTTGTCCTGACTTAAATGGCCCAATATCGTGTTCATCTGTGCTTAATTTAAAGCTCCTTATTTTCCCTTGCGCGTCCTTAGCAGTACCTTGGTAAGTATACCCTTGAATCGATATTCCAACAGGTACTTCAACGTTTGAAATAATAGGCTGACTATCAATCTTCATGTAATATGAATGACCATCATATTGATACTTAGTGATACCAACAGAAAAAATAATTGTAGCCCAAATTCCTTCCTTTTGAGAGATGATTTATTCATTATACCCTCTCTTAAAAGTTGTCTCAGGAATCAGCTTAAATCCAGATTTACCTGACCATGGTATTCGTCGCAAACGAGCTAAAGAAACCCGTGGTACTTTTAGTCATGGACGTTCCATCGA
>NZ_BJEB01000093.1 GCF_005405445.1 Paucilactobacillus nenjiangensis | reverse complement strand
GTCACCAGTACAATACCGAGAACTTGCCAATCAGTTAGTAGCTTAATTTAGTTGTCCAAACTTGTGGGTTCACTTCAAATGTCGTTTGACATTTTGAAGCCTATTTTTATTTACTGTCCTAAAAATTTTTAAGTAATTCAAGCAATAACGGATTTTGATTATTCGGATTGTAGAGTGCAACAATTTGATAACGTTGTTTTTGTTCACTATTTAGTGGTAAGAAGCCTGTATTTTGTTCTGTAGGAATGTTCTCGACTAATTGTCCAGGATAAAAAGCTAACGCTTGATTAAGGGCCACCAACATATTCATTTGTTCGATACTGGAAACACGTTGGATTTTTTCATTGTCATGAAGGAAAGGGACACTAGCTAAAAAACTTTCTAATAAGAAAGTCGAACTTTCGGGACTGTAGTAAAGGATGGTTTGACCTTCAAGATCCCATTCAGTGAGTGCATCTTTTTGGCTAAGCGGGTTTAGTTTACTTACACCAAAAATCATTTGATTGGAAAAAATCGGTTTTGCGACTATCTTTGTATTATCAGAAATTGGACTAACACCATAGTCGATGGATAATGCAAGATCAAGTCGTCCATCGGAGACACCATGATATAAATGCTCGTTGCTTTCTTGTTTGATAGATAACTGATTTGTTGGATTCACAGCAGCAGTTTTTAGTAAGGCCTGTTGTAACAATGGCTTTTCGAATGCAGAAAAATAACCGACGCTGAGAATGTTGGTGGACGAATTATTCAATTGCTCTAATTCATCTAATGCAGCATGGTAGTTATTTACAATATCTTGTGCCGATGAATAAAAGAACTGCCCTTGTGAGGTTAGAGTGATTTTATTTGCATCACGAATAAAAAGTTTCGTGTTCAACTCATCTTCTAAAAGCGTGATTTGTTTTGAAATCGCACGTTGTGTAAGTAACTCTACTTCGGCAACTTGCTTGAAGCTGCCAAATTGTACAACTTTCAGAAAAGTTTGTAATCGATTGATATCCAAAATATTTCTCCTTACCCGAACTTTTTGTTCGTCTGCTGAATTAAGTGGTCACTGTGAATTTAATCACAATATTATAAAATGAACTCAAGTTAAGAGTAGCACAGCAGAAACAATATGTTGCTACTTAGTGTAATGTTAGTTTAATTTTACCAAATAAACGGAGGAAATATTATGTCAATTACTGAACAAAGTGCTTATGATCTTGTCGTTGTCGGTACGGGTGCAGCCGGTTCTGCAGCTGCTCTTGAAGCTGCTCAAAAGGGACTAAAAGTTTTGTTGCTCGAAAAAGGTCGCTCAACTGGTGGAAGCAGTAACTACACAGAAGGACTTTTCGCAATCGATTCGTATCTGCAAAAGGAACAAGGTATTAAGGTATCCGGCACAGAGGTTTTGAAAGAAGAAGTTGAATACTCAAAATATAAAGCGGATTCAAGAATTTGGCGTAAGTATATTGATACGAGTGCTGAAACTGTTAAATGGTTGGAAGACCAAGGGGTTGAATATGAAGGTGTGCAAGCAATGGGTGATGGTGAAGCTACTTGGCACATTTACAAAGGAATGGGTGATGCAGTAATTCATAAGGCACTCCAACCCAAGTCTGAAAGCTTAGGTGTTGAAGTTCATACTTCAACATCAGCCATTGAAATCAAACAAGATTCTAATCATGCAGTTTCTGGTATTGTTATTCGTAACGAAGCTACTGATGAAGAGCAGGTTGTAGATACACAAGCCATTGTGTTAGCAACAGGTGGCTATTTGAATAATCCGGAAATGATGAAAAACTTAACACAATATGATACATCTCGACTGGTCCCAGTGAGTTCTGGGAAAGGTACTGGAGACGGACTTAATATGGGATGGAACATCGGTGCGAAACATTATGGTACAGGAATGGCAATGCTCTTTGGTGGCTACCTCCGTGATCCTAATGAACCACCATTTAAATTTATCGCTTCTCAAATGAATACAGCAGCAGGTCAGCAACCATTATTATGGGTTAATGAGACTGGAGAGCGTTTTGTAGACGAGTCAGTTGTTTATAACTTTTCATATGCTGGAAATGCTATGTATACGCAAAACAAAGTTTATAGTATTTTAGACCAAGGTGTTTTGGATAAAATGGCAGCAGATGGTAATTTCATGGGACTTGGCGTTTACGTTAAACGTGGACAAAAAATGGATAAAATGCAGGCAGAGATTGATCAAGCCGTTGCTGATAATAAGGCCTTTATCTTTAAAGCTGATACAATCACTGAGTTAGCAGAAAAAATGAATCTACCAGTTGAAACTTTGACAAATACAGTAAAAACGTACAATTCATATGCTGAAAATGGTACCGATCAGGATTTTGGGAAAGACAGTGAGTATTTGGTGCCAGTAAACCAAGGCCCTTATTATGCATTTGAACTTCAAACTGGTGCATTTTGTACTATGGGTGGATTGCAAGTTAATACCAAAAACGAAGTACTTGATGATGCTGGCCAGAAGATTGATGGCTTGTATGCAGCTGGAAACGATGCTTCTGGTTTAGCCGGTGATACTTATGGTCCAAACATGCCAGGAACATGCGTGGGCTATGCATTTTATTCCGGGCGAAATTCAAGTGATAATGCTGCGGAATATATTAAAAGTACTGTAAAAATTTAGGAAGTAGATTATGAAAATTGTTGGAATCGTTGGTAATAATGCAAAATTTTCGTATAATCGATACCTATTACAATTTATGCAACAACATTATTCAAATCAAACAGAAATCATTATTAAGAAATCGCTGATATACCAATGTTTTGTGAATCAAGCGCAAACGATGTACCCGAAAGTGTTCAGGATTTAGTGAAAACAATCAATGATGCAGACGGCGTGATTATTGCCACTCCCGAGTATGATCATTCAATTACGGCCGCTTTAAAAAGCACCATCGAATAGTTGTCCTACGTTGAACATCCTTTGACCGACAAGCCTGTTATGATTGTTGGTGTTTCGCTTGGACAGCAAGGTACTTCTTGGGCGCAAACGCAGTTAAGAGAGATTTTGAATTCACCAGGTATAAATGCACATGTTATGCCAGGAAACCAATTTATGATGAGTTTTGCCAAACAAAACTTTGATTCAGATGGAACTTTGACTAATCAGCAAACAGTTGATTTTTTGACAAAATGTTTTGAATCATTTTTAAAATTTACTAGTATAAATTTACTTAAAGTGTAACTAAAAGGGACTTAGGTTTTTTCTTAGAAAAGAAATTTTCTTTGAAATAGTAATTGAAAAATAAGTGGCTGGGAAAAAACTAATTCCAGACTATAAAAAATAAAGGGACTTTGGAAAAACACTCCAAAGTCCC
>NZ_BJEB01000092.1 GCF_005405445.1 Paucilactobacillus nenjiangensis | reverse complement strand
AATCTTGAGGGCAGTTTTATTTCTTGATATGGTTACGAGGAATGGAGCGTAGCGACATCCTCAGAGAGTTTTTTGTCAACAAATGACGAGGTTGTGAATATTTTACAGCGATATTGTTAACATTTCTTTGACGATATCTAAGTATTGGTATAAAATTTAGTCTAACGTAAATTTAAAATGGCATTAAGTTTCAATTAGAAACGGTGCTAAAGAGTGGAGGATTTTCATATGTCAATGGTCGAATTTCACGATGTCCAAAAATATTACGGTGATTTTCATGCCTTAAAGGATATCAATTTAACGGTGGAAGCCGGTGAAACTGTTGTTTTAATCGGACCTTCAGGCTCTGGGAAGAGTACTTTAATCCGAACAATCAACGGCCTTGAACCTATTCAAGAAGGTCGTCTAATCGTTGACGGATTTGATTTGGCTGATAAAAAAACTGATGCCAATAAGATTCGCAAGAACGTTGGGATGGTATTTCAACATTTCAATTTGTATGCCAACAAGACTGTCATTGAAAACATTATGTTAGCACCTCGAATTGTGCTAAAACGTGATGAAAAAGAAAATAAAGAATTTGCACTAAGTTTGTTGGAAAAGGTTGGGCTGGAAAGTAAAGCAGATAGCTATCCTCGTCAATTATCTGGTGGTCAACAACAACGAATCGCGATTGCGCGTAGTTTAGCAATGAAGCCAAAATTGATTTTGTTTGATGAACCAACCTCAGCTTTGGATCCAGAAATGATTGATGATGTTCTGAACGTTATGAAAGATATTGCACGTGATTCAAGCATGGGAATGATCGTGGTTACTCATGAAATGGGCTTCGCACGTGAAGTGGGTGATCGTGTTATTTTCATGGCCGATGGAGAAATTCTCGAAGATGATAGCAAGGAACAATTCTTTGATGGCGAACCAAGTAACGAACGTGCTCGTCAATTCTTAAGTAAAATCATCGTACACAAGTAAGAAGGGGGAAACAGCCATGAAAAAGTTTGGTCGTTTCATGGGCTTGTTTGCCGCTCTTGCGTTGTTGCTAGTCACAATGACAGCTTGTGGGTCAAGCAAAGCTCTATCAAAACAAGACGTTTTGAAAGTAGATACAAAAGCTAATACCATCACTTGGGGTGTCAAAGCCGATACTAAGTTATTTGGTTTGATGAACACCAAGACCAGTATCGATGAAGGATTTGAAGTGGATGTTGCTAAGGCATTAACCAAAGAAATTCTCGGTAAAGATGGCAAGGCTGTCTTTGTTCCAATTACCAGTTCTACCCGAGTCCCATTACTTAGAAATGGGAACATTGATGCAATTATTGCTACCATGACGATTACACCGGAACGTGAAAAGCAAGTTGATTTCACCCGGTCGTATTTCAACGCTGGACAAGCTATTTTGGTTAAAAAGGGTAGCCCAATTCAAAGTGTTAAAGACTTGAACAAAAAAGGAAAAGTCGTAATTGGGGTAGTTGGTTCAAACTCAGTTCAAAATATTGGTAAATTTGCACCTAAGGCTAAAGTGCTTCAAATGTCAGATTATGCGCAAGCATTGACGGCTTTGAAGTCAGGCCAAGGGGATGCATTAACTACTGATAATGGTATTTTATATGGTATGTCGGTCGACAACCCAGGTTATGTCGTGGTCGGAGGATCATTTACGCAAGAACCTTACGGAATTGCCGTCAACCAAGGTCAAACCAACTTCAAGAACCGTCTGAATAAGGCATTAACCACCATTGAAAACGATGGTACTTACAATAAAATCCTTAAGAAGTGGTTCGGTAATGTTGAAGGATTTAATTATGAGGAGATGAAGCGATAATGATTCATATTTTTGCAACCGAATGGCAACCGTTATTACAAGGGTTCGGTCAAACATTGTTGTGTAGCATTATTGCACTATTCTTCAGTTTGATTATTGGAACCGTCTTTGCCATTTTCGAAATTATGCCTAACAAGATTATGCGAGTAATCGGTAATGTTTACGTAGAAATTTTCCGTAATATTCCATTACTAGTTATTACCATGTTCTTCTTCGTGGTTATTCCACTGTACGTCGTTAAGATTAGTGGTTTCGCTGCCGGAACAATTGGGTTAACAATTTACACCTCAGCCTTTATTGCTGAAACTGTTCGTGCCGGAATTCAATCTGTGGATGATGGCCAAATGGAAGGTGCTCAATCGAATGGATTAACTTTCTGGCAAGCAATGCGGCACATTATTTTACCGCAAGCTTTCAAAATTGTGATTCCACCATTGGGAAACCAATTCATTAACTTAGTTAAAAACTCGTCTGTCCTAGCCTTCGTGGCCGGTTTTGATTTAATGTATCAAGGTAATATGATTGCCAATGATACACTCCAAACAATGTCAACCTTCTTTGCAGTGGGTGTCTTGTACTTGATCATCACCATGCCATTAAGTTATTACATGCGTCATCTAGAGAAAAAATTAGCCGCTTAAGGAGGTAGTAGAAATGCAAACATTTATTGATGCATATTCATGGTTAAACCTACGCTACCTTCTTCAAGGTTTGTGGGTGACTGTTGAAGTTTCAGTAATTTCAGTTATTCTTAGTTTTATTTTTGGAACGATTTTAGGGGTGATTCGTTATTCCGAGATCAAATACGTGTCCGCAATTGTCGGATTTGTGATTGATTTAATTCGGAACTTACCTTTGCTTCTAATTATCTTCTTTACTTACTTTGGTTTGCCCAACTTGGGATTCAAACCTCCAGTAATTGCCGCCGCCATCATTGCGATGACAGTCTTTGAATCAATGATGATTGCTGAAATTGT
The DNA here is from genome assembly GCF_005405445.1 of Paucilactobacillus nenjiangensis. GTDB lineage: Bacteria > Bacillota > Bacilli > Lactobacillales > Lactobacillaceae > Paucilactobacillus > Paucilactobacillus nenjiangensis. The sequence continues at coordinate 696 of NZ_BJEB01000092.1, read as the reverse complement.
TCGTTCAGGAATTATGGCCGTGGATAAAGGCCAAATGGAAGGTGCTCAGTCTAATGGGATTGGGTATTGGACCGCATTGAGAATTGTGGTCTTACCACAAGCAATGAAGAACATGGTGCCAGCCCTAGTTAGTCAATTTATTTCACTAATCAAGGATACTTCATTGGGAACAATTATCGTGCTTCCTGAAATGATGTACCATGCTCAAATAATCTATGGTCAAAATACCAATTATATTATTCCAATGTTCGTTGCGTTAGCGGTACTGTACTTTATCGTTTGTTACGCATTGTCATTGGTGGGCAAGTATTTCGAACGTCGTCTAGCTTAATTAATTGAATATAAATCAAAAGCTTCGCATCACTTATTAAAGTGGTGCGAAGCTTTTTGTGTGGAATAGGGACATGTTGATAAATGGCATGATTTGATGTTTTATAGTTTCATTTATTCTAGTTATTATGATGACTTTGAGGTTAACTGGCGTAAAATGCCTGTCATCTGTTGTAAACTACTTTGCAATTCACTAAGCATTGGCGCACGTCGATTAGTCAAGATAAAATCAAGATCGCTCATTGCCATGTTGACGAATAAATAACTGATATAGCTGTCTTTTTTTAAATCCCAAATTGCAAGAACAAATTAGCCACACGATAAATCCTATTAAATCAGTATTTTCATTAATATTCATATTTTATG
>NZ_BJEB01000091.1 GCF_005405445.1 Paucilactobacillus nenjiangensis | reverse complement strand
GAAGCATCATTTATTTAAGTTAGATACATATTATATGTACGAAGGCATTTCATTTACACAAGATTCTTGACGCTACCGAGCCTTCGTATTTGTCAAGTAATAGCTACCTTCATCAGTTTGTTTTATCCCATAGACTTTTAACCCATTTTCATAATAAAATGGGCGATTGTCCGTTGTATCCTTATAATTTATTTCATACTTAGATTTTTCACTAGCTGATTGTTCAGCGTTACTTTTATCTGTAGTCAGAGAATAAGACGCTACTTCATTATTTGTGGAGTTTGCTGAACTATTTGGAATTTCTGCATTTGCTGCACTTGCTGCACTTGCTGCACTTGCTGCACTTGCTGCACTTGCTGCACTTGCTGCACTTGCTGCACTTGCTGCATATTGTGCGAACATGTCTGCATTGTCAAAACTATTATTTATCACGCCACTATCAACATCATTACTCGTTTCAATACTGGCATTCGCATTAATCTCACCACTACCTAAAACAATCCCTAATGCCGTAGTACACAACAAAAAAATTGTGCTTAAACTTTTATTTCCATTAACCATTATTATCTCATCCAAAGTTTGACTCAAGGACATTTTACCACAAGCATTGTCTCTTTACTAAGTAGCCAAAATTATATAGTAACACCTCGAGTAAAAAAAATTAAAAAAGCATGCAACAAGTAAAAGCCGCTTTACAAGTAACACACCGTTTATTTTTATTTGTCAATCTTGTTTATCTAATTGATAAATATCCCAGAAATATACCACAATCGTCCGTACAACAGCATAGAATGGAATGCATAAAATCATCCCCGCTATCCCAGCAATATTACCTGCAGCTAATAACAGGACAATAATTGTCAAAGGATGAATATTTAAACTCTTTCCAATAATATTTGGATAAATAATATTACCATCCACTTGTTGAACAATAAGCACAATGATAATAACCCAAATTATCTTATCTTGCGCCATTGTCAGTGACACGATTAACGCAGGTGTAATACCTATATATGGGCCAACATACGGAATAATATTGGCCATCCCAGCAATAATCCCTAATACAACTGCCAAAGGTTGTCCGATAATTAAATAACCAATGGTAGTAAAAACAGCAACAAACAGACACTCAATAACTTGACCAGAGATATATGATGAAAGAGTTGCGCTCATTTTGGTTAATAAGCCACTGACTTCATCACTACGCTTGCCGGGAGTAATCTTTTGAATGCTTGGTACCAATTTTTGACCATCTTTAAGCATATAAAACAACATCACGGGAACAGTGATGGCAACAACTGTGACACTCGTAATGGTGCTAATAATGGTGCCTAGGCTTTTCGATAGCCCAGTCAGGAATGTTTCTGCATAAGTTCCAATTTTAGAATCTACTTTATCCAGATAAGTACTGAAATCAACTTGCTTAAATAATTTAGACTCACTGAGTTTACTGATAATTTTGTTTATTTGATTTGCTGTATCAGGTAATGCTTTAACCAACGAAGTAAATTCGTTAATGATGGTTGGAATTAATAATCCAATTCCTCCCAAGATGATTAATACCAGTATTAAAACCACAAACAGACTCGCAAAACTACGATTTAAACCAAACTTTTTATACCGAAGTTTTGAAAGACGTGTTACGAGCGGATTTAACATATAAAATAAAAAGCCTGCAATAACAAACGGTACAAAAACTACCGATACAAATGTAAACAACGGTTCAAAGACAAATTTAATTTTCGTACAAACAAATATGATTGCGACCACTGCCAAAATTTCCAGCGTCCAAAAGAGCATTTTAATTTGTTTAGTATTTGCATTTTTCAAACGAAATCCCCCACTCTTAAGATTACAATTTTGATGTCAACTCGACATCGGGATATTTTCCCTTAAACCAATTTTCAGCAAATTGGTTTTCAAAAAGAAATAATGGTGCATCTTGACGATCTTTAACTAATAAATTACGAGAAGATGCCATCTTCTCATCCAATTGATCCGGATTAATCCATCTGGCAGTTTTATGACCTAAGTTCTCCATCACAATTTCTGAATTGTATTCGTTTAACATCCTAAATTGGAAAACTTCAAACTGTAATTGTCCAACTGCTCCAAGAATATATTCGTTACTGCTGTAACTGCGATAGAGTTGAACCGCACCCTCCTGAACCAATTGTTCAATTCCTTTATGGAACGATTTTTGCTTCATCACATTTTTAGCCATTACTCTCACAAACAATTCCGGAGTAAATTGTGGTAGTTTTTCAAATTCAACTTTAGCTTTACCAGAATAAATAGAATCACCTATTTGAAAGTTACCAGTATCATATAATCCAATAATATCACCCGCAACTGCTGTTTCAACAATTTCACGACTATCCGCCATAAATTGAGTTGAATTGGAAAGTCTAATAGCTTTTCCTGTTCGACCAAGCGTTACATCCATCCCACGATCAAATTCACCAGAACAAATTCTAACAAAAGCAATACGATCACGATGTTGAGGATTCATATTTGCTTGGATTTTAAATATAAATCCGGAAAATTCATTGTCAGTTGGTTCAATCACAGTTTCAGCCAATGTTTTATGTGCGCTTGGCTTTGGTGCATAGTTCAAGTAAGTTTGAAGAAATGTTTCAACCCCAAAATTAGTTAACGCTGATCCAAAGAATACAGGTGTTAAATCACCGGTTGCAATTTTGTCCTCATCTAAACTGTTCCCAGCGGCGTCAATTAATTCAATTTCATCCAATGTATCTTGCCAGATACTGTCCTGACGTAGGGGATGATCAGTAGGAATTTGTCCTTCACTATCCAATTGTAAATATGGATTAGCATCGTCTTCTGGGTGTGTTAAGGCTACCCGATGATTGTAACGATCATATAAGCCCTTTAAACCACGGCCCATGCCAATTGGCCAATTCATAGGGTAAGTTTCAATACCCAGGACTTCTTCCACCTCAGAGAGCAAATCAAGAGGTTCACGGGCATCTCGATCAAACTTATTCATAAAAGTAAAAATAGGAATGCCACGCATTTTACAAATTTGAAATAGTTTCTTTGTTTGTGGTTCAATACCTTTTGCCGCATCAATTACCATTACGGCAGAATCAACCGCCATCAAAGTCCGATACGTATCTTCAGAAAAGTCCTCATGACCTGGAGTATCCAAAATGTTGATTTTTTTTTCATCGTAGTCAAATTGCATTACTGAACTAGTCACAGAAATTCCACGTTTTTTTTCAATTTCCATCCAATCCGATTTCGCAAATGTACCAGATTTTTTTGCTTTAACGGTACCGGCCTCCCGAACTACCCCTCCAAAAAGGAGCATTTGTTCCGTAATAGTTGTTTTACCAGCATCCGGATGAGAAATGATGGCAAAAGTTCTACGCTTATTTACTTCATTTGATAGTTCACTGTTATTCATCTATATTTTGTCCTCTTTCGAAAAATCATTCTATACAATAGTAATATACCAACAAAGTAAAGTCCACGTAAAATAAATTCTTTCATCAAAAATAAGGTAAGCACCCAATAACAAACCGGCTATAATTACGCACTTCAGTGCGATAGAATCACTTTATCAAATATGATGAGGTGATTTTTTTGAATAATGACCAAGAA
>NZ_BJEB01000090.1 GCF_005405445.1 Paucilactobacillus nenjiangensis | reverse complement strand
ACAGAGATTTGTCTTGGTGTTTTTTATTTTATCAATTAGCTAAAAGTATTTGGCTAACTTGATTATAAAACGCGCGGGCTAATCTAATAAAAAGATCGAAGCGACTTTGCTTCGATCTTTTTATTTAATTATTCAATTTCAATGTGACTATCATTATCCACAGCCTGATCGAGTTTTGGTAGTGTCATACTGAGAACACCATTTTCATACTTTGCGGTGATCTTATCCCGATCAACATCCGGCAGATGGTATTGACGACTAACCTGACCATAAGTGCGTTCACTGTGAATCATGTTGCCTTTCTTATCACTATCATCACTGAAGCTGCTCCGGTGACCGGTAACAGCTAACATATCATTGGCATAGTTCAGGTGGATATCCGCCTTATCAAAGCCCGGTAAATCAATCTTTAATTGATATGCTTGATCTGTTTCCTTCACATCTGTTTTCATTGTGCCATGTTCCGGCGTTATTGAGTAGAAAGCTTTTCCAAGGTTTGAGAAGAATCCGTCGTTCATCCAATCACCAAAATCACCAAAGAAATCGTCATGACGTTTTTGTAATCCATTTGCCATACTTATAACTTCCCTTCTTTATCTTGATTCCACTATCAATGCTAATCAGTTTGAACCATAAATTCAAACCATAGTTTTATTATAATTCCATTTTGTGAAAAGCTCTACTAATTTGCTTGCAATGTGAAGTGAACCCCCGAGATTGTTGTCCAATCTCGGGGGTTCACTTCACATTTGGATATTGGACAGCCCTAGTTCACAAAAGGTTTCGATTTTAATTCGTTCGGAATAGGTTATACTAGACAAAAGATCATCTCCTAAAAGATGGGTTTGTGGTAAACACCATTTTAAAGGAAGCTGATCTTTTTTTGTCCGAACAGCGTTCGGATTAATTTTACAATCTACCAAATGGAAATCAAAACGTTATAAATTCAAGATTAAATACAGATAATCTAGGGAAAGGAGAATTTTTTTGAAGGCAACGTTACAGAAAATCGGGACGGCACTCAATAAACGCATGGGGATCATCAAAGCATTATTTGTATTCTCTGTCCTGTTATTTGTGATTACGGAAGTCGGCAAAATTGCGAAGGAAGTCAGTGGCGCGCAGTTGGCGAATGCGCTTGCTTCGCAAAGCTGGTGGCATCTGTTGAGCATGGTCGTGATTGGTATTATCGCAGTGACACCAATGCTGACGTATGACGTCATGATTACAAAGTTTTTACCCAACCACTATTCACTTGGCTATATCTTAAAAGCTGGATGGATCACCAATACATTTACGAATATCGGTGGTTTTGGGGGCGTACTGGGCGCCTCACTGCGTGCTAACTTTTATAATCGCGAAGCCACTAAAAAACAAATCGTGTTTGCCATTTCCAAGATCGCTTTGTTTTTAGTTTCGGGATTGTCATTATATTGTATGATCTCACTCGTGCTAGTCTATGGCTTTGGCATTGGGAACATGTATGGCATTTACTGGATCTGGCTCGTCGGTGGTGCACTGTATTTTCCAGCTATCTTTATTTTTACACGGATCAACGATTCGGAATTCTTCGATGGCCTTACGCTCGGCAACGTCGTTCGGTTATTGAGTGGGTCGTTTGGTGAATGGACTGGCTGTGTGCTGTTCTTCTTATTAATTGGAAACTTTATGGGATTACCCATTGATTTTGCAGCAGTCGTGCCGTTATTCGTGATTGCTTCGGTTGTCGGTGAAGTGTCAATGGTACCCGGTGGTATTGGGTCATTCGACGTTTTCATGATTTTTGGTCTCAGTGCGGTCGGAGTTTCTCGACCAGACGCCGTCGTATGGCTCTTATTTTACCGGTTATTCTACTATATTATCCCGTTTGCCATCGGGATGGTCTTACTCATCCATGACACCGGCCATCGCTTAAACGTGCGCTTAGCGGGTATTCCTAAGCAGGCATTACAACGTGTTGCTCAGATGGTACTGACGGTTTTTCTCTACTTTTCTGGTTTTCTGATGTTGTTGATGTCAACGGTCCCTACCTTTGCATATAGCAATAAACTCTTCTTACAGTTTTATCCGTACACCTTTTTCTTTATTAATCAGGCCAGCAGTATTATTATGGCCTTCTTACTGATTGGGGTGGCGTTGGGAACTGCTGGCCGGGTCAAAAAAGCTTTTTGGCCAACGGTGATTGTCCTGCTGATTGCAATTTTGAATACGATTCGCTGGCTCGTCGTTTATGATGCAATTTCGATGAAATTTGTGATTTTCTTGATTGTGATTCTAGCGCTAGTGGTTTTGTCGCGGCATGCTTATTATCGTGATCGGTTGGCTTTTTCGTGGGGGCAAACGTTGTGGGTTAGCTGCGTGTATGTGGTGACCTTTATCTTGTATACGATTGTGGGGGTCTATAACGCGCCCCAAATTCATCATCGGCATGCGGTTCCTGAAGCGCTGTTCTTCCCATCACAAAAGCTCTGGTTATTTGGGGTGATTGGGTTAGTCTTAGCGGCAATGATTTTGATTATTATGTACCGCTACTTTGCGAGTGGCTATAACGCCCGATTGCGTCAAAAGATGGATGCGGCTCGGGTCAAACAAGTGATTGAAACTTATGGCGGCAATGAAATCTCACACTTGGCTTATTTGAATGATAAGTTAGCATATTACTATCAAGTCGATGGGGTCGATCAACTGATCTTCTTATACCAGCAGAAGGCTGATAAACTGATCATTATGGGAGAGCCATTCGGTAATCAAGCGGTATTACAAGCTGCCTTGGAACAGTTATTGGATGACGCAGATAGTGACGGTTGCTCGCTAGTCTTTTACGAAATTAGTGAGATGCTGACGATGCGCCTACACGAAATGGGCTTTGACTTTATCAAAACCGGTGAAGAAGGGCACGTCAAATTGGCAGACTTTAGTTTGGCTGGTAAACGGCTACGGGGTGAGCGGGCCCTAATGAATAAGTTTACCCGGGATCACTATGAGTTTGCCATCTTGCAGCCACCGTTCAGTGCCAACGTTATGGCTGAATTACGAGCTGTTTCGGATAGTTGGTTAGCAGGTGAGACGGAAAAAGGATTCTCGCTCGGATTTTTTGATGAGCAGTATCTCAATCAGGCACCCGTAGCGGTCGTTTATGATCCTGACCACCGAATTGTCGCGTTTGCGAATATTATGCCGCAGGGAAATCATCAGACGACTTCAATTGACTTAATGCGGTCAAGCAAATCGGCGCCATCCGGCATTATGGACACGGTCTTTGTGCACCTATTTGAACAGGCGCGTGACGATGGCTATGCTTATTTCAATATGGGAATGGCACCGTTATCCGGTGTGGGGGTTTCACGCTACAGTTTTATTCAAGAAAAAATTGCTCATTTAATTTACGAATATGGCTACCAGTTATATGGTTTTCAGGGATTACGGTCGTACAAAGAGAAGTATGTGACCGAGTGGGAACCGAAGTACATTGCGTACCGAAAACGTAATTCACTAATTTTCACCATTTTACAATTGCTACAAGTCGTTAATACCCGGGTGCACAAGTCTGAGCGGCACCGGCCAGTATGGTTGTTGAAACGATTGAAATAACTGAATCATGCACGTTGTTGATAAGATCGATCTGATCTAGTTGACGACGTGTATTTGTTTTATGATAAGACTAACTCTAGTTGGTGTAGAGTAGCGGGTGTTGTTTACTAATGATTTAGGCAGAGGTATTTATTTTGCCGTAAATTGCAAGAACAAGTTAGCCAGTCGTTGAGGACAATCCCAGAACAGGCCGTTATCAAATAGAAGTTGTGGCG
>NZ_BJEB01000089.1 GCF_005405445.1 Paucilactobacillus nenjiangensis | reverse complement strand
ACGGAGAAACTAGCAGCTTGATGTTAATGATTGTGAAATTCTAGGTCATCAGTACTTCTTGACAAAGAACCAAAAAATGTAATTGGTTAGTCATTTACTTAGAAAAATAAAATCTGGTCAATTCAAGAGCCGACTGATCCATGATCTTCTTACCATGTTCATTCAAGACATCTGAAGTAACTGTAGTTTTAACCCCATATTCATATGCAATTGCCAAATCATCTTTAATAGTTTCTGGCGTATGCTGATCGGCGAAAAACGTGACTTCAAGATAATAACTCTTATCATACAAGTAAAGATTAGAAACCGCATTTTCAACTCTCAAAATTCTGGCAATTTGTACCATATCTTCAAATGAATTTAATTTAATAACCATACTAGTCTTTTCGACATCTGAATTTTTGATAGCTGCCTCGACTTCATCATCACTACTGTTACCATTACCATCTTGTATATTTTCAGCGTGACTATCTTTTTGTTGTAATTGACGCTTCAAGAAATCCGAAATTTCATCATCATTATCTGACACAATTTCTACCCCGTCTTCATCGCCATCTTCGCTTCCGAAACCATTCTTGCTAATAAATAATTCCAATCCATTTCTATTTGGTAGAACTTGGAAAGTAACAGAATCATTATCCTGGAATTGATGTTCAGTATCAATCTCTTCAAGAATACTATAAAAGAAGCTTTCAATTTGTTGATGACTTCCAAGCAAATCAAGCACTGTGATGCCACGTTCAGTTAAATCTTCATTTCCAATTAGAACCCTAATCGTGTTTTCGTTAATTCGTTCCATTTCCATCATGACAGCGCCCCTTTCGACCTGCTATTGGTAATTCAATGTATATTGTAACTGATTTACCAGAAAAGTAAAGAAATCGAGTCATAAAAAGACCTAATACTCCAAATATCGTATTGGTCTTTAATGTTTAGATTAAATTTGCTTGTTCTCTGGCTTGTGCAAGTTCCATCGCGCGTACATCACGAGGTAAGAAACGACGAATTTCATCTTCGTTATAGCCGACCTGCAAACGTTTGTCATCAATAATAATTGGACGGCGTAATAAACCTGGATCCTTTTGAATCATCGAATACAAAGTTTTCATTGGCAGATCATCTACACTTACATGTAACTTTTGGAATGCCTTAGAACGTTTCGAAATAATTTCTTCCGTTCCGTCTTCAGTCATTCGTAAGATATTCTTTATTTCATCCATTGTTAAAGGTTCCAAAAAAATATTTCTTTCTTGATAAGGAATATCATGTTCTTCTAACCATGCTCGTGCTTTTCGACAAGATGTGCAACTTGGAGATGTGTAAAGTGTAACCATAAATATCTGCCCCCTCCGTCATGACTTGCTGCCATGTGATTATGTCTTTCCTATGTCTATATTATACAATAACATTCTAAAAAAATAAACACTTTTTTAAAAATAAAATATAGTGACTTATGGAACAAAGTAATCTTTTTTGTTCTCTAAATTAATATAAATATATTAAGAAATCCCTTTCAGTATTTTAAACGTTTGTGCACAATTATACGATATTCTAATACACACATATTTATAAAAGTTATAAAATCATGGCATTAACCATTAGTGCTACAGGTTTATAACTAGTCCTTTTTGTGCAACACTTATTTTAATTGACCCCATATTTTGTTTTGCGGCGTCAATTAATTTACTTTTTTCAATATGCTGAGGTAAATGAGATAAAAGTAAAGAATCTACTTTGGCATCACTAGCTAGTTGCCCAGACTCCGCGGCCGTTAAGTGCCATTTAGGTCCACTTGGCACCTCTAAAAAATTAGTATCCGTAATTAATAGATTAGTTTGCTTCGCAAAACTTGCGAGTCCTTCAATTGTGGTCGTATCTGCAGTAAACACAAAATTTTTACCAGATGGTCTGTCAATAATCCTGACAGCAAAGGTTCTGACCGGATGTTTAACTTCGAAAAAGCTTAACTCTAACGGTCCAAGCGTTAGATTTTGATTGACATTATAACTGTGCGCAGCTGTTGAATTCGGCCAATTTAATCTATCGAAATTAGGTTGGTCAAATGAATGCCCATAAATTGGCAAAATTGGCTTTTTTTTTATTCCTGGGGCCAGTTGCCAATAATGTTGTAACACACCTACATCGGCAATATGATCAGCATGATAGTGTGTTAACACCACTGCATCTAGTTGTAACGGATCTAAGTGCTTTTCTAATTCAATCAATGCACCACTACCGCAATCTAATAATAAATTAAAATCATCGCTTTGAACCAAGTATGATGATGTCCCATCTCCATTAAATGGATAACCTCCATAATAACCTAACACTGTTATCTTCATTGATAAACTCCTTACTAACTTTTGACTTAGTGTCTTATTAACCTCATAATAATCTAAAAAGGAAGTGATTTCCATTACTAACAAACTAAATGTAACCTTTGGCACTCTGGAATTTTTGCAAAGCTACATTAATTCTTATCCTGAATACGAATTTAAATTGCTAAAATCAAGTACGAGTGACGATGAAGATGATCGGTACCAGTTATTAGACGTTACCAATGACTCATCTATTTTTAAGTATGGTAAATCTTACAACATTGTTGATTCAGTCGGAAGTAATGAGTTTAGAGGATTTTTTCGTTTCACTTTTTTTAAACTATCTACTGAACAAATTAAAATTTTTACTTCTCTAACCAAATTACACATTTTCAATGCAAAGCCACATCCATTTTTGCGAGCATTATTATTAATTGACGCTGACAACCCTGATGAATACGTTCTACTGACACTTTGGGCAACTCAACGTGACTTTGATGAGTGGCAAAAGACCAACGACTACCAATCTATTTATTCAACATTAGCCAATCCGATTTATCCATCGTACTCAAAAAACTATTATTTAGTACCGATGCAAAAAAAGGAATTCCATTAAGGAATTCCTTTTTTAATTAGCGGTCCGTACGAGACTCGAACTCGTGATCTCCTGCGTGACAGGCAGGCGTCCTAACCAGCTAGACCAACGGACCAATTGCGGGAGCAGGATTTGAACCTACGACCTTCGGGTTATGAGCCCGACGAGCTACCAGACTGCTCCATCCCGCGATAATATAATAATACTGTTGTAACTCGTCAAAGTGACCCGTATGGGATTCGGACCCATGATACCGCCGTGAAAGGGCGGTGTCTTAACCACTTGACCAACGGGTCATAATAATATAATTGAAAAACGGAGAAGGAGAGATTCGAACTCTCGCGCCGCTTGCGCGACCTACACCCTTAGCAGGGGCGCCTCTTCAGCCACTTGAGTACTTCTCCAATGGGCCTAAATGGACTCGAACCATCGACCTCACGCTTATCAGGCGTGCGCTCTAAACCAGCTGAGCTATAGGCCCATAATGCAAAAGCGGGTGACGAGAATCGAACTCGCGACAATAGCTTGGAAGGCTATGGTTTTACCACTGAACTACACCCGCATAACAAAATATTCAATTATAAATGGCGCGGGACAGAATCGAACTGCCGACACATGGAGCTTCAATCCATTGCTCTACCGACTGAGCTACCGAGCCATATTACGGTCCGTACGAGACTCGAACTCGTGATCTCCTGCGTGACAGGCAGGCGTCCTAACCAGCTAGACCAACGGACCAATTGCGGGAGCAGGATTTGAACCTACGACCTTCGGGTTATGAGCCCGACGAGCTACCAGACTGCTCCATCCCGCGATAATAAAAAAGGAGGATGAGAGATTCGAACTCTCGCGTGGTTTGACCCACCTGACGGTTTTCAAGACCGTTCCCTTCAGCCAGACTTGGGTAATCCTCCAAAATAAAAAACTATTGAAATTCCATCAACAGATGGACCTTGTAGGACTCGAACCTACGACCGGACGGTTATGAGCCGTCTGCTCTAACCAACTGAGCTAAAGGTCCAAAGCCCTACAGCTGTCCGGCCAATCGCGGCGGGGGGGATCGAACCCTCGACCTCCCGGGTATGAACCGGACGCTCTAGCCAGCTGAGCTACACCGCGAATTACTGCTAAATACTAAAACAAACCAATGTTTGTCAATCGGGAAGACAGGATTCGAACCTGCGACCCCCTGGTCCCAAACCAGGTGCTCTACCAAGCTGAGCTACTTCCCGAACAATGCACCCAGTAGGAGTCGAACCTACAACCTTCTGATTCGTAGTCAGACACTCTATCCAGTTGCGCTATGGGTGCAA
>NZ_BJEB01000088.1 GCF_005405445.1 Paucilactobacillus nenjiangensis | reverse complement strand
GCTAGTGGTTCCGACTACTACGGCCCACAGTGGACTTTCACCACCTAGTTGGCGCCCATGCCGGGCGCACTCAAAAAGTCCCATAATCTGATTATTCAAATTATGGGACTTGCAACTATTATTTATTAAAATTTGTAATCTTCATCAATTACTAGAATTGGCTTGATTGTTTTGCCACTAATTGAATCGGCATTGGCTTCATTAATTTCAGAGAACTTATATAACTTCTCAGTCTTATCAAATGGGAACATTCCTGCACGATAGAATTTGATTAACCGCGGAATATCAATTTGTGGAATCGAATCACCCATGTTAACACCAATAACTGATCGATCATCAACACATAAATTATTCCAAGTATCTAAATCGATATGATTTGGGGTAACAGCGATACAAGCACTAACGCCACCTTGTGCTAAGGCTAAAATAGAATTTTCCATTACTGAAGTTACACCAGTAGTGTCAACTGCGTAATTAACACCACGACCATCAGTCAATGCTTTAACAGCCTCTACAACATCTTCATTTTTACTATTGATTGTGTCTGTAGCCCCTAATTCTTTAGCTAATTTAAGACGTTCATCAACGACATCAATTGCAATCACGGTTGTACACCCAGAGATTTTACCTGCCATCATTGCAGCTAAACCAACGGCACCCGTCCCAAAGACAGCAATTGTTTCACCTGGACGTGGTTTCAAGGTATTTAACACCGTCCCACTACCAGTTACATAACCACAGCCCAATGGAGCTAATTTGCGTAAGTCGAGGTCTTTATCAACTTTCACAGCATTCCGTTCACGCACTACTGTTGTGGTTGTAAATGATGATTGATCAAACATGTCTAACACTTTTTCACCATTTTCAGTAAAGTGTGCACTTTGATCTGGACGCACACCTGAAAGGTTATTTTCACCATAGTGCAAACACTGTGTTGGAATTCCTTTCAAGCAATTATCACAGTTCCCACAGGCATAAAATGACATCACCACATGGTCTCCTGGTACAAAGTTTTGAACATGAGAGCCAACTTTTTCAACAATTCCGGCTCCTTCATGTCCTAGCACGATTGGGTAACCAATCACTGCATCACCCTTACGAAGTGCCTCGTCGGAATGACAAATACCACTTGATACCATTTTCACTTGAATATCATCTGGTTGCATGTCAGCTAATTCAATATCATCTCTGATTTCAAATTTGCCACCCTTTTCATCAACAACTGCTGCTGTAATTTTCATAAAAAACACTCTCCTCTTTTTGTGAAATCGTTTACAACTTAGTTATATCAGTTCTTGATAGTCATTTCAACTAATATCCAAAATCAGCTATTCTCCCACTTGGGATTATCAACAATTTGGATATTACGGATATCATCAACTTCATACTGGGTAGCCTGCTCTTGATTAACCTTTTTTACCCATAGTTTCCCTTCATCTGCACTTTCAACAATTCCTTCAATAATTGGTAATAAATTACCGCCTTCAACATAGGACATTTGAATCGCAACTAGTTTATGACCAAATAATGCGTCATAAATAATTTCACTTTTTTCGTCTATTGACTGACTTGGCCTGACCGGTTCTGCCTCTTCGTCTTTGTGCATCTTTTTAATTGCATTAGTATGGTCTGACAAAAAGAATCCCGCCCATTTCATCATTCCTCGATCTTGATAGTCACGCCTAAAAAACACGTCTGGAACTGTCTCATCCTTTGCTTTGTGAATCATGTGTATCCTTCCTTTGGATTAACTTCCCACTCGTCCATTTTTGACCTTCGAAGCCACGAAAAGCCATCGATAAATTAGTTTCTTGTTTCACTAACTTCAATACTTGTTCCAAATATTCAATCTTGTAATTAAAAATTGAATGTAATGGATATGACCTTTCTCGCTTTTTATCATGATAAACATCAAAAAAGAAATTATAGCTTTTCCCATAAATGTTATTAACTACATCGATATGGTATCGATGTTGACTCTTTGGCTTGAATAAAACTTTTAATCTCGTCAAAATAATTTCACTATCTTCTTCAACTTTTTTAGTCAAAACTGTTTCCTCCATTATGACCTCCTACTAATTTAGAACGAGCTAGCATCGTACCGCCTTTCATTAAACTACTGGCTGGAACTAACGCCATCTGTCCAAATCGATCTCTAATTTTATCTAACATTCGCTGATATAAATCTTCTTTAATTTGTTGATTTGGGTCTCTAAATAAGTTCAGTTGCAACCCATAATTCGCCGTTAACCTTGAATACGACACGGCAATATTTCGAATCGTTTGGCCAGTCCATGAACGATGAAATAGTCCCAATAAATAATTACATAGGTCACGCCCAGTATCTGTTGGTTCAATTCGCATTGAGTGACTAAAGCCGCCCCGTCCATCTTCAACCGTCGCTGCATACGAAAAACCGATACTTAAACTCACGCAACTAGCCATCTGATTATGATGTCGCATTCGTGAAGCCACTTGATTGCCAATTTCTTTAATCACCAATTCTATTTCATCTTGATTTTGATAATCTCGTGGTAAAACTTGCGAGTTACCCCAGCTTTTATCTTTTGGGGTCACTAATTGGCTTAATTGACTACGATCAATTCCCCAAGCCAGCGCATATAGCTGCGTACCAATAATGCCAAATTCAACTTTTAATTCATATGGATCTGCCAATGCTAATTCACCAATTGTCTCAATTCCTTCTCGTTTTAAATGTGCCTCAGTTCGATTACCAATACTCCAAACATCCGATAATTTAGTAATCTGCCAAACTTTTTGAGACATTGATTCATAAGTCAAATCTCCAATTAAGTCATGATCATGCTTAGCAAATAAATCCAATGCTAATTTAGCTTGCAAGGGATTTTCACCAATACCAACAGTCGTATATAACCCCATTCGTTGACGCACTTCTAGCTGAATTCGTTTGGCTACTTCCAATGGCGTCTTTCCAAACAGCTTCCAAGATTTAGTTAAATCTAAAATTGATTCGTCAATTGAATATGGATAACAATCCTCATCCGCCACGAATTCTCGAAAAATTTTATTTACCTCCAAATTACGTTCGATATACAAATTCATTCTAGGTGGCACTACTAATAAATCATGACTGACTGGCACTTCATATTGCCGAGAAACATTTCGAATACCAAATTCTTTTTTAGCTTTCGGCGAAGCGGCTAAAACCAAACCAGTCCCGGTGTTATCCGTTTCCGACATAACAATGAGGACTGATTGGAGTGGATTAAGCCCACGCTCAACGCTTTCAACAGACGCATAAAAACTTTTATTATCAATCATCAAATAGACCCCATGTGGCTCATTAGCATAATCCATTTTGTCAGCCCTCCTTAATTTGATACTTAAATTATACGAACGTTTGTTCGCTTTTTCAAGTAAAAAAATACCTTCTGATTTTAAAATTTGAATTCAGAAGATATTAAAATTTAACGACTACGTTTCTTAAATCGTGTGATGCCCATAAATGAGAACATCATTCCAATCAGTCCAAGTGATACTAAAACATTCTGGTCATTATTTTCACCAGTTTGAGGTAATCTTTGTGTAGCAGATTGAACTTTGTCATTATTATTTTTCGAGGTATTTAATTTAACAGTTGTCTGAGATTTAGTTTCGGGTTGATTAATTAAATCTGAATAAACGGGGGCATCCTCAACTTCGTCAGTTGGTACTGTCTGTGTTGGTGTATCTGAATCTATCACTTTATAGCCTGGATCTGACGTTTCTGTCTTAAGTGCAGTTCCTGATCCAATTATCGCTACTTTATAATTAACTGTTTCACTAGTACTTTCTGGTTTCGTTTGAGTTGTATTCAAGTTAACGCTCGCAACTGTTTTAGTTTCCGGCACTAAGCTATATTGACTACCATCAGTTTGTGTTCCATGAATAGTATTAACTTTCACTTCTGCATAGTTATCAGTTGGCGTATACGTTATTTCACCAGTTACCTTATCCGTATCAACATTCCAATTTACAGATTCAACTGTAGGTTCTGGCGCATTAATATCTGATCCAATTACATTGTAATTAATCGTTCTCGTAGTCGTGATAACTGATGTTTCATGTTTGTGTACTAAATGAATCGTAAAATTGTCAGCATCACTATTATTGGCGAATGTGTAATCAACTGAAGATAGTTGGTTTTCTGCCAATTCATAGTTTTCTGGATCGGTGACCTCATAAGTACCAGTTTGATTAAACGATCCCTGTTTTGTGACCACATCAATGGTTTTATCATCAGTGTCATCATGATAAATCACATCTAACGTTTGCCCATTAATCGTGTATATCACCGTCTCAGTACTATCAGTATCAGTTATTTCTGGTGTTACTGATTGCACAGTATACGTTTCTGGTGAGTATCCTAATACTAACGGACTAATTACTGACTCAAATTTACTATCTCCAACTAACGTCCAATTGCCATATTTTACCGTTTTTTTAGTCACATTATCAGTCGTGTAGGTTCTTTCAAAGTTAACATTCTGGACAACCTTATCCATTGAAGTTGGGGTGCCTTCATAATTAATTGTCCGTGTTACTGTGTGATGAGTTTCATTATATTCTGAGTTATCTGCATCCGTTGGTACACCATTATTTGTAGTTCCATCCTTTAAATCTACTTCGTAATACTGATTATCGTCAGGATCAGCCGTAAATTTAATCTTGTTTCCACTGCTTACAATGGTATTGTTTACAACAGTGTATCCCAGATCTTTGTAGTATTGAATATCTTGTGCCGGATTATAGTCAACTTCTCCGCCTGAAAAACCATCTTTTCGAATCTGTTTTAATCGTGAACGTCCTGACGTCACATCTACAAATTCAATTGTCATTACTTGTTGCTTTGGCTTATAAATTACATGAATATCGTATTTACCATCTTGATTATCATAATTAGTAATTTCATCATTGGGCAATGATAATCCTGGAATCAAATTAGTGTCGACAGTATAGCCTTCAACAGATTTAACTTTCAAATCAGCATTACCAGATAAGACCCATGGATAATACTTGTTCAAACTGGGGTCAGACTCATCTTGCAAAACAAAGCGATTAGCCGTAATTTTTTGTATCGTAGATGTAGCAAATGTAGTGCCATCTTCATATTCATAGAGAGCGTAAAATATCTTGTGTAAATGCATAAAAGATTTCTGAATTGTATAGAAATAGGGAATGCCTTCCCTTATG
>NZ_BJEB01000087.1 GCF_005405445.1 Paucilactobacillus nenjiangensis | reverse complement strand
TTTACTCTCCACCCGCATAGCAGGTGGTTTTTTGTTTCGCACACTTGACGTGCTCAACCAGGTCTAAAGACGCAAAATAAAATGGTACTCATTAAGTCGTGTAGACGACGGAATGAGTACCATTTTTTAGATTGATGTTTGATTGTATTCAGTTACGGTTAATTTATTTGGTCCAACGATAATTTTGGTGATACCACCATTGAGAGGAAATTCATGAACAGGATCCATCGAGGAATCACCATATTGAATGGCGAGGGCACGAATCAAAGTCCCATGGCTTACAATTAGCACATTGTCGTTATCATCAGATGAATCAAATATTTGATTGAAACCGTGATGGATTCTGGTAATAAATTCTTCGCCATTTTCTGCCAAACCTGTGGGGTCAGCTTTTTTCATTCGGTCACGGACGACTAACGGTGAAACTTCTTCCAACATTTCAGCTTGGGTGGAAGCACCATAGGGGGTCGCGATAATTTCCAAGAGGACATATTATCAAGTCCTTCAAATAGTCCAAAAAAAGCTTCCCTAAATTCGGGTAATTCACCATTCAAATGTGACAGGTATTTATTTGGTTTGAGAATTAATTTGGCAGTATCAATGGCTCGCTTCATGTCAGAAGCGTAAGCAGAATTAAAATGGACGTTGGATAATGTATTGCCTGTGTCAATGGCAAGTTGGATACCCTTATCAGTTAAAGGCGAGTCTGCCCAACCTTGTAATTTGTCTAAGGTATTAAAGATAGTCTCTCCGTGGCGCACGATATATACGTTAACTGTTTTCATTATTTATGACTCCTCATCAGATTGTAAAAACTTATGAATATAGTTTACTACAAATAGTTAGGTTGTCATAAAGATTAAAATTGCGCCAACAAAAAAACAGTCATCGCAACGAAAGTTGACGACAACTGTTAGGATTTAAGCTAATTTGACGTTTGTACCGGCTGGGTAAAGTTTGGCAAAGAGGGCTGATAATTCCAGTTTACGTAATCTCTTGGGTACAAATGCACCAATTTTTTCTAGGTCAAACCCAGTTACGAGTTTATGCTTATCAAAAATAATTGGGTTTTTTAAGATATGTGGAGCTTTTTGAATGGCTTCTGATAATTGTTTTAAAGTCATTTGATCTGTATCATGGTTTAAAGCCTTAGTATCCTTCGAACGTTTTGAAATTAATTCATCCGTTCCTTCAATTGAAAGGGTAAACAGGTTCATAATTTCAGCTTCAGTTAAGGGTTCGTTTTCAATGTTGCGTTGTTCAATATCTACATTATGTTCTGCGAGCCACTTAACGGCTTTACGTTTTGAAGGATCGTTTGTGTGAAAATACATTTTTACCATAATAGACACCTTCTCTTTCTTAGTTGAGGTAAATTCTACCGCACAATTGAAAAGGTATCAACTAATTTATTTTATTTTAGATAAGTAAATACTAAATCTTAATTAGTATGAATTTTTATTGAACATGAAGATCAACGCTACCAAAGCCGTTGGTGAAATCACAGGTATAATGACCAGCTTCAAGGTGAGGTGGCAAGACAAATGTACCACTCGAAACTCGTTGTCCGGCGGTTAATTTGAGCCCTTGACTGTCGAGCTTTTTAACTAACCAAGACAAAGAATTAAGCGGGTTCCCTAAGACTTCAGTTGAGGCCCCGGAAGCTAATTCCTTACCGTCAAGTTTCAAAGTTGCTTCAACTTTTTCTAAATCTTGGACAGCCATAGTGGAAGTATCATGAGGAGTACCATAGACTACACGTCCACTGACAGCGCTGTCAGCCATTACCATGTGTTTTGATAATGATGGGAACCAATCAACAAAGCGTGCGTCAGGGAGCTCGACAGCGGGTGAAACAGAGGTCTTACGCAGTAAAGTTTCCAAGGAATCATTTGCTGAGAGATCTTCATTAGCTGTGAACACCAATTCAACTTCAATTAAGGGTTCCATTAAATCGGTCAGTTTAACAGTTGCTGGTGAAGTTAACCATTGATGTTCTACTTCGACACCGTATAAAGGTGAATCAGAATCAAACATGTCTTGAGTTTGCTTACTAGTTAAACTGACTTTGTAACCACCAACTTTTTCCTTCTTTAATTCAGTTAAGGCGTGTTGCACTCGGTAAGCAGATTCATCTGTGGTGACTAAATCTTTAACATCTGCTTCAACTAGTTTAGTTTGTGTTTCCAGTGCGTTAAATAATGTTTCTGCAACTTTTGCTTCTTGAGCTGTTACGTCTGTTAAATTTGTCATATGTAATTCCTCCAATAAAATTATGTAAGTGTCATTAAGTAGATGAAAATTGGCCAATTTTCAAAAAATATGTTATTAAAACAAGAAAACACGTCCTATAAAAAGGACGTGTTAGCGTGGTACCACCTTAATTGTAGTTAATAACTTAACTACATCTCGTGCCGAATCGGCGCTGATAATGGTAGCTACCCAATATAATATCAACTGAATGATGATTATATAACTCGTAGGCGATGTTCATTGATTTCCGGTTACCTTGTTTCACCAACCCAAGGTTCTCTAAAATTCAGAAAGCAACTACTTCCTAGTCGACGTTTTTAATCAAGTTTTAATAATGCTTAATCTACTCACTTTTGATTACTTTGTCAAATCTTTTTTTAAAATTTGATGATAAATACTGACTAATTATCAAAATATGTATTATACAAATTCAACAAAATTCAGGTTTTATGATAGTATTAGAACATTACGAAATAGATTGGAATTTATATTATGAAAAACAAGCATTTACCAGAATTTATCGTCATTTTAATTGTTTTGATTGCCGGAATAGGTGTTTTAACCTTTAATCAAGTCAGCAATCATCAGGCAAAAAAAGTAAATCAAACAAGTACCACATCCAAAAAGAAAGTGACCAAGCCAACGTTCAAAGGTAAATGGGAAGGATCAGCTAGCTACCCTAATAATCAAAAAGTTACTATAGAAGTAAACTTTACAGATTCAAAAAATTATACTTTGACAGAATCAAATACGGTGAGTCAGGTTTGGAAGCGAATCTACACTGGCACATACACAAAATCAAAAGGGGTTGTTAAATTAACACCGGAGTCTGTGGTTGTGACAACCTACGCATCTACTGATGATTTAACTTCAAATAATGTTAGAAATTCAGAAACTGTTGCAAAAAGTGATTTTTATCGTCAATTCGGTAATCAACAGACTGGTACTGTGAAAATTAAAAGTAATCACTTGATGGTTCAACATGATCATGAAAAGATAAAATTACATCTTGTAAAGTAATTGTAATTTTACTGTAACAATAAGTAAAGTGTGTTCAATTGAGATTGATTTAGCAATAATCCTCGTGTTACGGGCATTGTGTAATATGCATCTAATTCATTTGTATACGTTTGGTAACTGTTTTCAATATACAAATATCATGTTACTATGTAGCCACTGATAAATATTCTAGTTATCGAAAGCTCATTACTAAATAAATAGAAATTTGAGTGATGAGATAGTTTTATATGACGTTGTTAAAAAGAGGAGTGTGGAAACATGCAAAGTACTACGAAACAAAAACCGAAATATGTAAAAGGCGCTGTATTAGGTACAGTTGGAGCCTTAGGATTAATGGCAATTAGCACACAAACTGCTAACGCTGATACTGTTACAGTTAAAGCTGGAGACACAATTTGGGATTTTGCCCAAAAGTACGGAGTATCTGTTTCTGATATCGAAGCAAATAATGCGCACGTTCAAAAAGTTAATTCTTCAGTTGATTTGATTTATGCTGGACAAACGTTGAACATTTCAGCTGGTAGCACTACTGCTCCAGTTAGCTCAGCCGCAGTTGCTACAAGTACTGCTACTGCATCTAGTGCAAGTGCACTTAATTCAGACGGTACTTATACTGTTAAGAGTGGAGATTCAATTTCAAGCATCGCTTCAAAATACGGAGTGAGTGCTGATGTGTTAGTTTCAAACAACAACATTGATAATAGTAATTTGATTTATGTTGGACAAGTCTTGAACTTATCTACTACTTCCATTGCTGCAAGCAGTGCAGTCGCAAGCAGCGTACCCGCAGCTGAAAGTGCCGCACCAGTTGCCAGCAGTGCAGTTGTTGAAAGCGATACAGCCGCTGAAAGTGCTGCTCCAGTTGAAAGTGATTCAACTGTTGCAAGTAGCGCAGTTGTTGAAAGTGATACTAGTGCAGATACTACTGCTACTGATAGCGTTAGTGAAGCACCAGCATCAACTTATACTGAATCAACTAGTACAGCAGATACAACAAATTACGATACTGTCGCTGTTGATAATTCTTCAAGCCAAACATCAACTACCACAACTACGAACACTAATTCAGATTTACAATCAGGATCAGTTGTTAGTTTAGCTGTTAAATTAGCTAATGCCGGTATCCCTTATGTTTGGGGTGGAAGCAGCTTAAGTGGTATGGATTGTTCTGGATTGGTAGCATACGTATTCCAAAACGCTGAAGGTAAGTCATTAGCTCACTATACTGTATCGCTTGAATCTGAAGTAACACAAAAATCTGTTTCAGATGCACAACCTGGTGATTTGTTATTCTGGGGTAATCATGGTTCAACTTACCATGTTGCTATTTATATTGGTAATGGACAATTTGTTGCCGCTCCAGAACCTGGTGAAAATGTACAAGTTCAGTCAATTAGCAGCTATTTCATGCCTAGTTTTGCCGGAACTGTCAACTAATAAAAATTTTCTTTGGCCATCCCATCTGGGGTGGCTTTTTATGTAACCAAATTGTAAAGTTAAAACTCTTAACATTTCCTTAAATTGGTGATATAGTCAGTGTTGCAAATTTGAATTTGCTTTTGATACTTTAGTACGCGAGGGAGTGTTTGGAGTGAGTAACAGATTTGAGATTCAGAGAGAATTGACTGACGCTCAAAACCAATTAGATAGTCTTTGTCAGAAAGAAGCGGACAGTTGTAAGACTGAATCTATTGGTACTGTAACAATAGAACCTAAATATGGAAAAGATATGAACGAACTTAGAAGTAAGTGTAGTGAATTAAGTATGATTTTGGAAGCTATGGACGCTTCTGAAGATTAATACTTCTAAGTCGTTAAAAAAGACGTGGCTGGGAAAAAACTAACCAGCTATAGAAAAATCGACCAAGAATTCTATAATTAATAGAATTTTTGGTCTGTTTTTTGTTTTTTTTATATTTGATAATTGTTTATGTGAAAAATTAGCGGTTGCTTTGGTTAAAATTCCCGCTAATT
>NZ_BJEB01000086.1 GCF_005405445.1 Paucilactobacillus nenjiangensis | reverse complement strand
GCATTTTCACTGGGTGCAATGCGATAATCAAGAACTTCTTTAATTCCAGTGGGTGTAATTCCTAAGGCAATATAAACCGCTTCTCTTTGAACTGTGTCACGACGCAAAGGTAAATAAGTTGCATCTAAGAATAAGCAAACATAGTTTGCTTTAATGGTTCGTTGATGAAAAGCTTCAATCTGCTCAGTTACTTGAGCAGTAATGTTAGAAACAGTTGTAGCTGAATAATAAGAACCATACATTTTCTCAATCAAATCAGCGATTTCACGAGTGGTAACACCTTTAGAGTAAAGTTGAATAATTGTAGTTTCTAAAGCATCTTGACGACGAGAATAAGCTGGAAGTAAATGATTATGAAACTTGCCTTGTCGGTCACGCGGCACAGCAATTTTCAACTTACCATATTCGGAATCAATTAACCGAAAGTATTGACCATTCCGATAATTGTTAGCCTTAAAACCATTACGTTCATAAGGATCATAACCGAGTAACGAAGTTAACTCAGCTTGTAAGATTTGATTAATAGCTTTTTCAAGTTGTTGGCGAAAAAGTTCTTTAACATCGCCATTTGATAATAGAGTTTTGGTTAAATCTTTGGTAAACTGTTCCATGGGGAATCACTCCGTTTTGGTTTGGTTTGACGATTTAATCATACGGGGAAGGGATTCCCTTTTCAATAGGATTTTATTTATTTACACAAACTATTTTATACTCTCGGATGAACCAATCGTTCGGTAATCCTAATGGCGTGATGCTACCAAATTCCATATTAGTCTGTTCAATTACAAACTCAAGTGGGGCAAAGGAAACTTTGGAAACGTCCAAGGCGTGCTTAGCGGGGCTGCCAGTGTTAGCTTTACGTCCATAGGGAACTAAAACTGCTGCATGTTTGACTAAGCCATTTCTTTTTCCTTGGACGACTAGGCAATTTAATTCTGATTCAAAAGGAACATTGTATTGCTCATGGAGTAATTCTCCGTCGGCAAAGTCGGGATTAATTTCTGCGACTTGAACTTTGTCTAATAAATCTAATGTATGTAGTTGTTGATAAATTGATTCTGGAACTAAGTGACTGGCTTGTTGTACGGGTTGAAAATCTAAATTCATAAAATGGGTCTCTTATTATTGCATTTGCAATAATAACACTAAAAAAGAAATAATTCAAATAAAGTTTAAATATTTGTAAGTAAAGTTAACAGATTGTGCTAAACCAAAGTTTCGCGGTATAATATTTGATAATAAAAAATGGAGGAACTAAGTATGACGTTAGTTGCGTTACTAATCGACGTAGTTGTCGCTGGACTGTATTTTGTTTAAAAACAAGCAATGTCACAAAGTATGTTTTGGTTGGGCCTGATTGTTCAAGTAGTTTTAACCGTTATTTTGTTGTTTATGGTTTTCACTTATAAAGGACAACGCAAAGTGAAATGGTTTGATTTTGAAAATTGGATTCACCCTTGGACCTTACGTTACGGAATCATCATGTTTTCAATGATTTTGAACGCAATTTTAATTTTCTTGTATTGGCTCAATGTGTCGGGAACTAATACGCTAGTCTTTAATAGTTAAAAAATGGAGTCGTTGAGCAAAACGTTTAGTTTTGTCGCGACTCCATTAGTATTTGATGGATAAATTTAAGTATCGTTGCGCGAGAACCGCTGCTTGTTGTTCATTGACAATCACACCACGGATTGAAGCTAGGTCTGCTTCCAGTGATTCAAAACTATTTGAGGTTAAATCTAGACCCTTGAGTGAGGTGCCGTACGTGGAGATTTGATTGAGTTTACATGAAGCAAAGGTAGTCTTCGTTAATTTATTATCGGCAAAACCGACGTCTTTTAAACTAGTTTCAATAAAGTGAGTGGTCTTCAGTTGCACCTTGTTAATGCTGGCAAGATCCATGAGACAATTTTCGAATTCACAAGTACTGATGTAGGCATTATTCAGGTTTAGTCCTAACATTTTACAGTTTCGAAATTCACAGCGTAACAGGACTGCTTCTTCGAGGTTACAGTTGGAAAAATCACAGTTATTGAAAATTACATCGGTGGCCTCGAATTTGTAAAACGAACTCGTCGTGAGGGTGACACGATTAAAAATCGATTGTTCTACATAAGGATGGTCAATTTGCTGTTCTTCGGAAAATTCATTTTCAATTAATTTGTCAGTTAACAAAAAATCTTCTTCGTCAAAAATATCAAAAAATGATGCAGGTGAGAGGTTATCGGCCAAAACTTTAGCAACGAGCATTAGTATGACTCCTTTAGGTTATTTTTTAGTGAATAAATTGGCACTTTTGGTTCGTTCAATAATCTTTTTACGATCCTTAAAGATAAAAATGACTAAGAAAATTAATGCGGCGGCTAATAAGATAAATAAAATGGCAGAGGTCCAGTGTTGTTTCATCAATTCATCGCCACCAAATGCGTAGATAAAGGCAATTGGCGTGCTACCAAGGATGATACAAGAAACGGTTTGCCAAGAACTTGTTTTCATCTTGACCGCGGCCATACTAGTCATAAATGAGGGGATAAAGGGCACAGCATAGCCAATAATTAGTCCAATTCGGGGATGCTCCATATTAATTATCGCGTCCAGGTATTTGTTCGTGCGTTCTTTTTTCATTAATCCGTCGACGAACGTCAAAGCAAACACATCTAACATATTGCCTAACGAAAAACCAATCGCACTAATCGTGGCGCCGAGTAATTTACCAAAACAAATTCCGGCGGCGATGGCAAAGATTGATGCCGGGGCGCCTGGAATGCCAGAAACGACAATTAATAAGATTAAGAAAATGACCACGTCATAAGCGGAATAGTCTCGCAGTAACGCTAAGATTGTTTTCAAATCGTTGGTATTGTCCCACAGTGCACTGAATTGGCTATAGTAATTACGAACCAGTAAGGCAATTAGGCCAAGCGCAATTAAGACACCTAGGGATATTAAAATGTGTTTGGCATATTTATTCATGCATCTTCCTCAAATCGTTAACAGTCAAATAATCTTATCATAATTCAGGTAAATTAGACAAAAGCCAGCCAATTATGTCATAAATAGTGTATGATTATGAGAAATCAATGAAATTTAGGAGGATTTACCGATGACTGAATTTAGAATTGAACATGATACTTTGGGAGAGGTGAAAGTGCCAATCGATGCCCTGTGGGGACCACAAACTGAGCGGAGCCGTCACAATTTTCCAACAGGACCTTTAATGCCAGTACACTTAATTCGAGCTTTAATTAATATAAAGTCTGCCGCAGCACAAGTTAACGACGATAAACAATTAATTGACCATAAAAAGGCTGATGTCATTGTTTCGGCCGGCAAACAATTGCTTGCGTTATCAGATGAAGAATTAATGAAAGATTTTCCCCTACATATTTACCAAACTGGTTCTGGTACTCAAACTAACATGAATGTAAATGAGGTTTTAGCCAACGTTAGTAATCAAATTGATGACTTTGTTGAAATACTCCCCAATGATGATGTGAATAAATCGCAAAGTTCCAATGACACTTTTCCAACGGCGATGAACATTGCTGCAACTCAAGCTATCATCGAGTTCACGCCAGTGGTTGAACATTTGATTGCGACCTTAAAAGAAAAACAAACCAAATATTGGGACGTGGTTAAATTAGGCCGGACTCATTTACAAGATGCAACGCCATTGACATTTGGTCAAGAAATTAGTGGTTGGGTGAGTGCTCTAGAACACGATTTAAGCTACATTCAAGACTTAAGTCAAACCTTATTGGAATTACCAATTGGTGGAACTGCTGTCGGCACAGGTTTGAATGCACCTGCCGACTTTGATGAAAAAATTATCGAACGGTTGAATTCAATTTATGGATTACAATTTAAACCGCAAAACAAATTCTTTGGTCTCGCATCACATTCTGGCTTGACCGCAGTTCACGGGGCATTACGCACGCTAGCCGTAGATTTATTGAAAATTGCGAACGATATTCGCTTTTTGGCCAGTGGACCACGGGCTGGCTATGGTGAATTGACAATTCCTGCCAATGAACCGGGCTCATCAATCATGCCGGGGAAGGTTAATCCTACTCAAGCAGAAGCCGTCACAATGACAGCCACCCGGGTGATGGGTAACGATACGACAATTGAAGTTGCAGCCAGCCAAGGTAATTTTGAGATGAATGTCTACAAGCCAGTGATTATTTCTGCTTTCTTGGAATCAGTGTCACTGTTGACAGGAGTGTTGGGACCATTTACTGACAAGATGGTGGCCGGAATCACAGTCAACGAAGGTAGAATGAAGGATTTGATTGATAATTCTTTGATGACAGTGACTTCCCTGTCACCAAAAATTGGCTATCATAAAGCTGCTGAAATTGCGCAACAAGCCCATGAAGATGATACTAATTTGAAAACAGCTGCTTTAAAACTAGGTTATGTGACAGCTGAAGAATTCGATCAATTAGTAGATCCATTGAAAATGACGAATAATAACCGTTAACTTGTAAACGAGTTGTCGAAATGACAGCTCGTTTTTTTGTTTAAAATTTATTACCACTTATATTTAATAATCGTCCTGTTATCTTGGAATTACTTATTTTATATCCAATCTTTGTTATCTTTTTGATATTAAATACGAGAGGGTAAAAGATAATGAGTATCTTTGAAGCAAAAAGCATTACAAAAGAATTTAACAACCATCGAGTTGTAAACAGTATTAATTTAAGAGCAGATAAGGGTCAGCTGATTGCATTTTTGGGCCCTAATGGTGTTGGTAAATCGACTACTATAGACATGTTAACAGGGCTTATATCCCCAACAAAAGGGAAAATTAGCTTGAGTGGCGTAAAGGTTAATAGTGCTCAGTTTAGAAATAAAATTGGTGTTGTATTTCAGGATAGTGTTTTGGATCACAATTTAACAGTACTTCAAAATTTGATTACTCGAGCTAAATTATATCCGCAATTTAGTCAAGCGTATTTCGAAGAATTGATTAGACAATTTGAACTTGAAAATATTTTAGATAAAAAATATGGTATTTTGTCAGGTGGACAACGTCGAAGGGTAGATATTGTTAGGGCTTTGGTACATGAACCAGAATTATTATTTTTAGATGAACCATCTACAGGTTTAGATATTCAAACTAGAAACAAAATTTGGGATATTTTAAATGAAATTAGACATAAAAAACTGTTAACGATTATTCTAACGACTCATTATTTAGAGGAGGCAGAATATTCAGAGGTAGCGTCAAGAATCTTGTGTAAATGAAATGCCTTCGTACATATAATATGTATCTAACTTAAATAAATGATGCTTC
>NZ_BJEB01000085.1 GCF_005405445.1 Paucilactobacillus nenjiangensis | reverse complement strand
TTTACTTGATAATAGAAAATGGCACCAGTATAAATTCACAAAGTGAATCTCTATCAGTACCAAATATTGTAGAACCGGTTTTTTGGTCTTTATGTTTGAGTTTACCCATTTTACAATGTCCACCTTGCAGTTCCAGGCAGTTGCTCTTGAAATAGCTGGTATTAATTGCGCTTGCTAGTTTCTAGCGTTCAGAGCGCACACTAAATTGAACGTCCATTTCTGCACGCTTAAACCATTTAGGATTAACTGCTAAATTGCCAAACGTAATTGGCCCGGATTACGACGATGCTCGATGTGTTTGTAATGTCGAACTCCGACCAAATCATCCTTGAGTATCGCTGTTAACCCCCGGATATAGCGATACAACTGGAATTTAACATTTTCACGCAAACATCGTGCCCGCTGATATATTATCTCGTTTAATAGGGGCGCGGCTTCAATCCTCATCGCGTGGTGGCCTAGCAAATACGTAATTAGCCGGTGAATTAACCGAATAGAATTCAGCGTAAGCGTCCGTACTTTCTCTAAGCCGTATTCCTGCTTCTGGACGCGGAACAGTTCTTCGATGCGCCAACGGGTGATGTACCCTTTCACAATCTGCAAAACATCCGCCTTACTGCTTATCGTCTTGTTCGTGAGCAGCTTCATCGGCTTCTTGCCGTAGCCATAAACAATCACCATATAGAATGATTGCTTTGGAAAACTTGGTAAAGTAACTTTGAGGTGACTTATTTTCAGGTGATAGTTTTTGCCCTTTATCTGGCTATCAAATGCAATTTTACCTTTGTGGCGCTGGGCCAATTCAGGCACCTTGTAGGCCTTTCCCTGGCTCTTAATCCAACGTTTGTCGGTGAGACGCATGATAAAATCGGTTTCCTCAGTGCTCAAGAAGGTGATTATATCGTTAGCGTCATATCCGCGGTCTATCACAACCGTGTAGCGCTTGTTATTGAACAAACGCTTAACCCTATTTAAGCCCTTATAAGTTTCAACATTGGCACTGACAAAGTCAGTTTCCTCTGCCGAAAACAAATGTGAATAAATTGGAATGGGGTGCTTCGTCTTTGGGGAAGCAATTGTGATGTTGGTCGTGAGATAGCCTTTTTCAGTTCCACCCTTTGAGCCGTCATGGACACGTGCCAATCCCTCAAATTGTTCACCGTAAGGCTTTGTAATATCTGAATTGTCGACCATAACCAACATATCGTCCTCAACTTGGGATTGAACTAGGTCCAAGTAGTTCTGATCCAGCTTGATAAAGTCATTAAAGCTGGCGGCGTTGCGGCTTAGGCGCTTAATGGTAGCACTCAGGGGAACTTCTTCGCCCAGCGAACGACTAATGTCAGATAAGATCGGTGAAGCACCTTTAGCAACTCCATAAACCATGTCCAGAATAAACTTGGCCACCGGTTTGGAAAGACCTTTCGTCAGCTGATTCGAAAATTTTACGATTTCTCGTTTTGATTGGAAGATTACGGATGAATTCATGTTAAAATTACCTTGCCCTTTCTTGTGTTAGCTTTGTTTTTTGGTGACTCAACTTTAACACAAAGTTGGGGCTTTTTTAGTTAATTCGGAGTATCAAAACAGCGGTCCAATCACGTTTGGAAAACGTGATTGGACCGTTTGCTTTTTTGCCTTTAGTTGTTCTCTAGATTTTGGGTAAACTCAAATCTTTATGTCCTTGTTTTATTTTTAGTAGCATGCTATAATTTTTGTTTGTGAGTATACGTTTTTTACGTTTTACTTTCCTTGTTCCACTCAATTGGAAGTGGGACCAATAGTCCATAAGGAGGTGTAACAGTCAATGGAAGCAACGCGTTATGAAATTACGTACATCGTTCGTCCTGATCTTGATGATGCAGCTAAAACTGCCCTTGTTGAACGTTTTGACAAGATCGTCACAGACGATGGTGCTACTATCGTTGATTCAAAAGACTGGTCTACTCGTCGATTTGCATACGAAATCGCAAATTATAATGAAGGTACTTACCACATTATCAATTTGACAGCAAATGACGACAAAGCTTTAAACGAATTCGATCGTTTAGCTAAGATCAGCGAAGATATTCTTCGTCACATGATTATTAAACGTGAAGACTAATATCCAGTAGAAAGATAACTTTAGAAGGGAGTATTTAGCTATGATTAATCGTGCAGTACTTGTTGGACGTTTAACTAGAGATACTGAGTTGCGATACACAACTAGTGGAACAGCAGTGGGAACTTTCTCACTCGCAGTTAACCGTCAGTTCACTAACCAAGCTGGTGAACGTGAAGCTGACTTCATTAACTGTGTAATTTGGAGAAAATCTGCAGAGAATTTCTCTAATTTCACACACAAGGGATCTTTAGTTGGTATCGAAGGACGGATTCAAACCCGTAACTACGAAAACCAACAGGGACAACGGGTTTATGTTACTGAAGTAGTTGTTGAAAACTTCTCACTTCTTGAACCTCGTTCACAAAATCAAAACTCTGCCCAAACCGGCAATTCAAGTTTTGACAATCATGCATCAAATACCCCCCAGGGTGCGTCAACTAATGATAATCCGTTTGGTTCACCAAGCAGCACTGGTAACAAAGATTCTAGTGCGGCAGCTAACGATCCATTCGCTAGCAATGGCCAATCAATCGACATTTCTGATGATGACCTACCATTTTAATTACTTTAGAATGAGGAGGGAACTTCAATGGCTCAACAACAAAGAAGAGGTGGCGCCCGTCGCCGTCGCAAGGTAGATTTTATTGCTGCCAATCATATCGAATACATCGATTACAAAGACACTGATTTGCTCAAGCGTTTCATTTCTGAACGCGGTAAGATTTTGCCACGTCGTGTTTCTGGCGTTAGCGCTAAGAACCAACGTCGTTTGACTCAAGCAATCAAACGTTCACGTATCATGGGATTATTACCATTCGTTGCAGAAGACTAATAATCAAACCAATAACTAGTCCATTTGGATTAGTTATTTTTTTTGTTTTTTTTCCTTACATATAAGATAATTTGCCTTTTTGATATCAATATAATATCATTATTGTAATATCAGATTGATATCAGAAAGGATGATGTTAGTTGACCGAAGACAAAAAGAAGTTTTTATTACGGCTCGATCAAGATCTGTATGATCGGTTAGCACAAGATGCACAACAAAAAAATCGCAGTATCAATGCTCATATTGAACATATTTTAGAAGAATCTGTTCGTGGAAAAAGTTTTGAACATCGACAAATAACGGGTCAAGTTGTGAATGGCAAAGATATTAGTTTGGACACCGGGTTAGTTCAAGTTTCAGGAATCTATTATCGCTATTTAACCAGTGACAACTCAATTGCAGAAAAAGCTGCACAGTATGCAATTGTGGACGCTGTTGGCAACATCTTAACGTTACGGAAAATATAGGAGGGCTATCATGCCATTTGGATTGAAAATTGTACCGCAAAATAATCAGGGTTTAGTTGAAACATTAGGAAAATACCGGCGAAGCGTTGAATCAGGGTTACATTTGTATATTCCCATGATTCAAAAAATTAGAAAAGTAAGTTTAGCTATGGAACCACTGTCACTACCAAACTATTCAATTATTACTAAGGATAATGCAGACGTATCAGCCAGTGTCACGTTGAACTTTCATGTGACAGATGGCGTGAAATATCAGTATGAGAATACCGACTCAGTTGAATCGATGGCACAATTAGTGCGAGGCCATTTACGTGATATTATTGGCCGTATGGACTTGAATGAAGCTTTAGGGTCAACTGCTAAGATTAATCAAGAACTGGCCTTAGCAATTGGTGATTTAACGAATACGTATGGTATTAATGTTGATCGAATCAATATTGATGAATTGACTCCTTCCAAAGCAATTCAAGAAGCAATGGATAAACAATTGACGGCGGATCGTGAACGGGTGGCAACAATTGCTAAAGCTGAGGGTGAGGCTAAGTCAATTGAACTGACAACCAAGGCAAAAAATGATGCACTAATGGCGACGGCTAAGGCAGAAGCTGATGCAACTCAGACACGTGCGGATGCAGAAAAATATCGGATTGATACGATTCAATCGGGACTTAGTCACGCTGATGAAAAATATTTTCAAAATCAGTCGATTAATGCCTTTTCTGATTTAGCCAAGTCACCCACGAATTTGGTGGTTGCACCTACAGATAATGCCAGTGAATTTGGAAAGTTACCAGTTATTGGTAAATTATTGGGCGAAGGCATTAAAAAAGCCTAAATTTAGCTTAAAGGTTATGAAATAAACCAACTATTATATCTAGAACGTTGCGTAAATTGCAAAAAAACGATACAATATTTCTATATAGGAAATTTATGGAGAATAATATGGCTGAACAAAAAGAAGAAGTTTTTTACGGTACGGTATTAATTAAAGCGAAAGAAATTATGGATTTTATTTTGGAGTCTCGGGTATCTCCAACACTAAAAGAAATTAGTGAAAATGTTGATATGACCAAATCAACAGTACTTAAAATCTTAAAGACACTGGAACACTGTGGCTATGTACGACGGACTGAGGACGCAAAACAATACTACCTTGGTACGATGTTTTTAGCTTACGCACAAAAAGTTAATCATACATTTGATATTCGTCAAATTACGATGCCACATTTGGCAACGTTAGTGAGTGAAATAGAAGAAACTGTTAATCTTGGAATCGTTGAAAATCAACAGATTACTTTGCTAGATAAAATTGAAAGTAATTCGACCGTGTATCTTGTTGCCAGAGTTGGTGGTCAAATGCACATGTACTCCTCATCCATGGGAAAGGCAATTCTAGCAGAATACTCAGATGATGAGATCTCTAGGTATGTATCAGCCACCTCTTTTGAAAAGCTAACCCCAAACACGATGACCGATATCAGTTCGTTAATTGAAGATGTTGGTAAGGTGAAAAAAAGAGGTTATGCCTTTGATAATGAAGAGAATCAACCAGATATTTTTTGTGTTGGCTTTTCATTGTGCAAGAATAACCATATTTATGGTGCCTTTAGTGTTAGTATGCCAAAGTATCGTGCAAGTGAAGAAAAGATTGCTAATATCATTGAAGAGGGCAAAAAGATACAAGCCAAAATATTAAGTGAGCTTTAGTAATGACAGTGAATTACTTGTATTTTATGGATAATCCTTTATAATAAAATAGTAAAAAACATTTTTAGAAATTTGATTTCTTATAAAGAAATATACTAATTCGTTAAATCGAAAGGAAGGAATAAATCATGTAAAAAGCAGATATTCTTGGTCGTATTGAAGATGCTGGTGCCTGAATTATTCATAGTTCATAAAAATCCCGTCAGTTTTCGTATTTTTTCGAAAACTGACGGGTATGTCTTTATCTT
>NZ_BJEB01000084.1 GCF_005405445.1 Paucilactobacillus nenjiangensis | reverse complement strand
ATAGCCCTTCGGGCAATAAAAAAGAGCAATCCATCACGTCCTTGAAAGAACGTGTTTCCTTGCTCCGTTCCAAAAACTACGTTTACTCGGTCTTTTTTAGCTGGCTTCTTCACTTAATAAGGTAATTACTTCACCACATTCTTTGCGTTTGGCAATGTTGGCTTCTCCCCAAAGGCAAAGTTCATGCAGAATTGAATTTAAACTTTCGCCGCGTTCAGTTAATGAATATTCAACCTTTGGAGGAACTTGTTCATAAATTTTGCGATTGACGATACCGTCATCTTCAAGTTCACGTAATTGTTGCGTCAACATTTTTTGGGTAATTTGTGGGATTGCACATCTAAGTTCACTGGTTCTGAGAGTTTGATTTCGTAAATGACACAGGATGATAGCTTTCCATTTGCCATTGGGTCGACAGAATTTATCAGTGTTGGTGTGATGCCGTTAATCATTAAAACGTTTCATGTGAGCTTGGCAACTGCTGGTTTAACAGTCTCAGTTTATGCGGCAAGTGTGATGATTGGGGCGCCGGTATTTACAAGCTTGACGAGTCGCATACCACGAAAGGCGTTATTGTTATCGATTATGATTACCTTTATTATTGGTAATTTGATTACGGCGATTGCACCAATTTTTCCAATTTTGTTATCCGGACGAGTAGTGGCAGCATTTGCGCATGGGTTGTTTATGTCAGTGGCGACGGTAATTGCTGCCAGTGTCGTTTATCCAATGAAGCGAGCGTCAGCGATTGCGACAATGTTTACTGGACTGACAGTGGCTACCGTCACTGGAGTACCGTTAGGAACGTTTATTGGCCAACATGCTAGCTGGCGTATTTCATTTGTAGTGATTGCAGTTATCGGTTTGATTGGATTGATTTCAAATGCGATTTTAGTTCCGAAAGAGCTACCTATGCCAGCCAAGATTCAACGTGGTAGCTTGATGAGAATGATTAAGGCACCGGTAGTTTTATTGTCGTTGATTGTCACGGCAGACGGTTATGGAGTAAGCTTTCCAGTTTATTCATATATGACAACAATTATCGCTAATCAAGGCTGGAGCGATTCGGCTAGTGTCATTATATTAATTGCTTATGGATTAGCAGTCGCGGTTGGAAACACTGTTGGTGGTCGAGTGGCGAATGCCAAGCCATTAAAAGTATTAATGATGATGTTTGCGGCCATGATTCCAATGATGCTACTAATGCTAGTTGGCTTGCAGGCCCAAATCTTTGGCTTAATATTGATTCTGATTATGGGGTTGTTGGCATTCATGAATGTGCCCGGACTTCAATTATTTACAATGCAAGCTGCGTAAAAGTACACACCAAATGATGTTCAAATGGCCTCGGCCTTTAACATTGCTGCCTTTAATTTGGGCATCATGATAGGATCGTACGTTGGTGGAATTGTCGCCGATGGAGTAGGGTTATATTTGACGCCAATTGCGGGATCGGTAATGGCGGCAATTGCACTTGGATTAACATGGTTATTAAGCCGGCTTCATACTGCCTAAGTACGAAATGTTTTGTTATACTGGATGAAATAAACCATTCAGGAGGCATCGCATGACATTCTTCTATTTTATTCGCCACGGACAAACCTTAGGAAACACCCAAGGTATAAGTCAGGGCACAATTAATACTGAAATTGCATACTTAAACGAACATGGTAAAGCACAGGCACAAAAACTACACGATCATTTTGATGTGGCATTTGCTGACAGAATTATTGCCAGTCCACTAGTCCGTACTCAACAAACTGCAGAAATAATTAATCAGACGGCAAATTTGCCCATTGAATTTGATGACCGGATTAAAGAGATTTCTTACGGTGATTGGGATGGGACTAAAAAAAGCGAATTAAAAAAAGATTATCCGGACTTATTTAGCACGATTAGTGGGGATGTAGTGCCGGAATATTACACCACCGCTCATGGCGAATCGTTCCCTGATGTAGAAAACCGAGTTGCTGAATTTGTTAAAGATATGTCGGCTAAATACCCCGATGAAAAACTCATCGTGGTCAGTCATGGCTTTACGATTCGTAGTGCTGTGGTTAATGCACTGCAAGTTAAAGATCCATTTGCAGTACCAGAACCTGAAAATACCAGCGTCACTAAAATTAGCGTCCTAGATCATGGCCAACAAGTTCTTGAATTCTTTAATAGAGTGTATTGATTGAGTGCGCTGAAATAATTGGGTTGACTACGAGCGCTAGTCTAGTCTGGCGAATGTAAGTGAATTTCTTACAAGACAGACGTAACTAGGCGGAATAGTCAGATTATTGAAGCGTGATTACGACAATGTGGTGACAAGCCCGGGTTGCTCACGAGGATTAGCAAACGTATCGGATAGAAGTGGTTTACTTCTAAGCGATGGGTGAGGCTAAACGTAATGAGCAGGGATTGGAAGCATGAGTCAACAGGACAATGTAAGTGAATTTCTTACAAGGCAGACGTAACTAGGCGGAATAGTCAGATTATTGAAGCGTGATTACGACAATGTGGTGACAAGCCCGGGTTGCTCACGAGGATTAGCAAACGTATCGGATAGAAGTGGTTTACTTCTAAGCAATGGGTGAGGCTAAACGTAATGAGCAGGGATTGGAAGCATGAGTCAGCGGAGCAAGTTAAGTGAATTTAGTAAGTTCCGAGTATTAATTTTTGATTGAAGAGTGACAAAAGATGTATAAATTGTTGTTATATATTTTTGGTTGGGAAAACCGTTGGAAATACAGATTCAATTGCTAATTTTCAGATTTATGAAGGAGAATAGTTATGGGATATGTATTTTTAGGTGTGGCCATTTTAGGCGAATTTTGCGCAACCAACTTTTTAAAAATGTCAGATGGGTTTCATAATTTTGGATTCACAGTTGCTTCAATGTTAGGTTATTTAGTAACTTTTTACTTTCTATCCATCTCATTGAAAACAATTGAAATGGATGTGGCTTATGCGATTTGGGCGGCAGTAGGAATTGTTTTGATTGCAGCCTTTTCAGTAATCTATTGGAAAGAACCATTGAACTTACCAAGTGTTGTCGGAATTGCATTAATTACGATTGGAGTGATTATCCTTCAATTATTTGGTAATGGAAAGCATTAGCCTAGCAGCTTTTTTCAAAATATTCTTGACCTAAAGCTGACTTCAGGTTGTAGAATCAAAATGTTGATATGGCATCCATGAATTATTACCCGGGAAACAAAGCAATGTAATTTTCTATTCCAATTTCGAATGTATGGCATTCTTTTTTGAATGTTAATTCGATTGCAATGGTGATATTCATAGATTATGATATGGACTTATATAAAGTAAGTAGCGTGAATGTCATTAAAAGACGTAAAAATTTTTAAATAACTGGTTAAGGAGATTTGAAATATGATCATTAATGTATGCACTTTAAGCAAATAATTTCATATTGAAAGCTAAAACAGATTAATTTAAAAATGGAGATAAGTAAGATGACAAAAGCCCTAGTAGTATTAACTAACCATGAACATTTTGATACACTCAACAAAACCACTGGATTGTGGTTAAGCGAAGCAGTTCATTTCAGTCAAGTAATGAAGGATAACGGAATCGAAGTTGACTATGTCAGCCCTAAAGGTGGCTATGTTCCGTTAGACCCTGGCAGTATTGAAGATGATAACTTAGATCCAATTAGTGCTGATTTTTATTTTGATGCCGACTTTCGGAATCGTGCGTTAGGTGCCTCGCTTGCACCAAAAGATATTACAGCGACAGATTATGATGTCATTTATTTTGCTGGTGGTCATGGGACTGTTTGGGACTTTCCTAACAATGCGGCATTGGGTTCAATTGCTAAGAGTATTTATGATAATGGTGGTGTAATTTCGGCGGTATGCCATGGTGTAGCAGGACTGTTGTCAATCGAAGAAAACGGTCAAAAATTCATTCAAGGTAAAAATGTGGCTGGCTTCACCAATGAAGAAGAGGAAATCAATGGATTAACACATGATGTTCCATTTTTGACTGAAGATGAATTAATTGCTGCTGGCGCACACCACACCAAGTCAGACCCATATACAAAACATGTGGTGGTTGATGACCGTTTGGTTACTGGTCAAAATCCACAGTCTGCTGCAGGTGTTGGACAAGCAGTGATAGAAATACTTAATAAATAACGAAGAGGGTTTTAAGATGACAAAATTTACAGATGAGATTAAGTTTGCCAGCGGTGCAACTTTGAAAAATAGATTAATGATGTCACCAATGACAACGACTCAAAGTTTTTATAATGGTGAGATTACCAAGGACGAAATTGAATATTATTCAGATCGCGCCGCGGGTCTTGGAGCAGTGATTACAGGCGCTGCGAATGTTGAAGATTTAGGTAAGGGATGGTTTGGAGAACTCAGTGTTGCCCATGACGAAATGATTCCCGGACTGTCAGCGTTGGCCAAAGGCATTCAAAGTAAGGATACCAAAGCTATCCTACAAATTGTGCACGCCGGAAGAATGACGCATAGTGCTGAATTAAACGGTGAACAAATCGTTTCAGCTAGTGATATTCCAGCTTTACGTGATGATGCCGAAACGCCTCGTGCCCAAACTTTGGAAGAAGTTAAGGAAACGATTAAATCATTCGGTGAGGCTACTCGTCGGGCGATTCAAGCTGGGTTTGATGGTATTGAACTCCACGGCGCCAATACGTATTTAATTCAACAATATTTTTCACCTCATAGTAACCGTCGGACTGACGAATATGGAGGTGATCGTGATCATCGCTTTAACTTTATCAAAGAGATGTTAGTTGAAGTATTTACTGCCGTTGATGAATATGCAACTAAGCCTTTCATTGTTGGATATCGGTTCTCACCCGAAGAATTTGAAACACCTGGGATTAGAATGGATGATACTAAATGGTTAGTTAATCAGTTAAGTGAATCACGTTTAGATTATTTACATGTTTCATTGAATAAATATGCCAGTGTCTCCCGGGATGAAAACTATAAGGCACAAGGAAGATTGGCTTATGTCAGAGACTGGGTTAACGGTCGTAAACCAGTTGTCGGCGTTGGAGGTGTTCGTACTCGCCAAGACGTGGAAAATGTTTTAGAAGTGGCCGATTTAGTGGCGGTTGGACAACAAATTCTGTTTGACCCAACTTGGGCTGTTAAACTAATTTCCGGCAACG
This sequence comes from Paucilactobacillus nenjiangensis, assembly GCF_005405445.1. GTDB lineage: Bacteria > Bacillota > Bacilli > Lactobacillales > Lactobacillaceae > Paucilactobacillus > Paucilactobacillus nenjiangensis. The sequence goes on along the minus strand of NZ_BJEB01000084.1, from coordinate 220 downwards.
ATGCTGCCATGGTTCAGATTCCATTTAAGGATGCGGTTGAAATTACGCCGTTATCCTTACCACTCTATGAATTTGCCGCAGCACGTTATCACAGTGTTATTTTGAGTTAAACGATTTGAGTCATCAACAATCCAATGTTGGTGGCTTTTTTGAGTGCGCCCGGCATGGGCGCCAACTAGGTGGTGAAAGTCCACTGTGGGCCGTAGTAGTCGGAACCACT
>NZ_BJEB01000083.1 GCF_005405445.1 Paucilactobacillus nenjiangensis | reverse complement strand
CCGCCGTATACGGAACCGTACGTACGGTGGTGTGAGAGGTCGGTAGCTGAACTAATCAACTGCCTCCTACTCGATTTAATCTAAATAATATAAATAATTTTGTGTTAAAGTATTAACTAAATAAAACATTGGAGGATTTACAGATGTTTCAATCAACAGGTGGTATTGGCCAACCTCATCAAGTACTTGGAATTGTAAATGCGACAGCACATTTGATGCTTTCTTCAGAAACTATCGATGCTTTCGAATCGATGGATCAATTATTTGTTGAAGTACAAGAAAAGTTAGCGGAAAGAGCTACCGCAAAGGGGGCCGACGGTATTATCGATATTCGATTTAATACGCAGTCGGTCCGTGTACAAGTTGCGCCTAAATTTTTAGTGGTGACAGGATATGGAACCATGGTTAAATTAGTCCAAGAATAAGAAAACGTCCCTAACTCCAATTAGAAGTTAGGGACGTTGCATTATGCTTTTCTTTTAGCATCTGTATGAACCAAATGCGTTGAAGCTCGATGTGCAGGAGCTTGATTATGTGCACGACGTTTTGTTTGCTCTGGTGTTTCTTTGCCTCGAGTGTCTTTGCCTTTGCTTTCTACTTTTTTATCCATGATGAGCCTCCTTAAACATAATTCAGTTATCATTACCATAATTTTATTATATAGACTGAAACCAATAATCTCAACTAATAACCCTTGTTAAATTTATGATCTAAATGGGTACGTAAAAAACACGAAATTTTGCTTTTAAAAATTATATTTCAGGTGTAAACTATTATTAATGTGTTGCCGCAGTGGCGGAACTGGCAGACGCGCATCGTTCAGGTCGATGTATGGTTATCCATGTGCAGGTTCGATTCCTGTCTGCGGCACTAGCAAAAGATTCAAGATGTTAAGTGACTAACGTTTTGGGTCTTTTTCTGTATCAAGATTCATCGGTATTGTTGGAGGCAAACTATGAATAAAAAGTTTTGGCATTTATTTACTGCATTAGCATTACTTGGGTTTGGATTTACCACGGCCATGGAAACTAGTATTCAAATTTCGAACCCAGTTTATGCCAAAGCAACAACTAAAAAAAGCCTATTAAAACTGCATTATTCTGGTCAACAAACAGTTGATGTTAATCACGGCAATCCAACTTTTTCTGATGATGATCTTTCAACGTCAAATGGTCGTTGGGATTCTTATGGAGATTTAGACACAATGAATCGACCAACTGCAGCTAATGCGCTAATCAATCAGAGCTCGATGCCAACGGAAAAACGGGAACCATTAACTTTTACCCCAACGGGCTGGCATAACAAAAAATTAAAGTCGGGATATCTATATAACCGGTCACATTTAATTGGATTTCAGTTAACTGGCCAAAATAATAATCCTAAAAATTTGATCACTGGGACTAGGCAGTTAAACAATCCCGAAATGCTTCATTATGAAGATGACATTGCTGATTACATAAAAAATAATCCAAATGATTATGTTCGTTACCAAGTTACTCCGATTTTTAAAGAGAATGAGTTGGTGGCACGCGGAGTGCACATGCAAGCTCAATCAATTGGCAGCAACACAATTCATTTTAATGTGTTTATCTTTAATATTGAAGATGGTGTTAATATTAATTATTCTGACGGTACGAGTACGGTTAGTTCATCAGAAGCTGAATCTTCATCAACGGTCACTGCACCAGCGACCACATTACCAGTCACCCAAAGTAATAATGATAACCAGCAAGTTGTTTATTACACGCCAAATGGGACAAAATATCATTTCAATCGGAATTGTCGTGCATTGCGGCGTTCTAGTGATGTGGAGTCAACGACGGTTTCGGATGCGCAAGCACGAGGATTAACACTTTGTGGCTTTGAAGATTAGTGATAATTAACCTCAGTCTTTTGGTTCAAATTATGTTGCGAAGCCGGTAAACGTGATATGATATTCTCATGTATTCAATAACTATTAGGACGTGATTGAAATCGGCAAGATAAGAATAAATAATATGAGTTTTCATACATACAATGGAGTCTTTCCAGAGGAAAAAAGGTTGGGACAACGGCTAGAAATTGATGTGGAGTTAACTTACCCAATCGAACAACAAGTTAAAACGGATAATTTGAACGAAACAGTCAGTTATGCTGACGTTTATGAAACAATTGAATCATTCGTGCTCAATCACAATTATAACTTGATTGAAAGTTTAGCTAACAATTTGTTAACCACTTTATTGGCCAATTATCTTAGTATTTCTGATATTACACTAAAGGTTAGAAAATATAGTGTGCCAATCGCTGGAATCTTCGATAATATTGAAATCGAAGTGTCAGGAAGTCAACAACATGGCTAAGGCATATCTAAGTATTGGTTCAAATATCGGCAATCGTATTGAAAACTTACAAGCCGCAATTGACGGTTTACGTAAAGCTGGTATTTCAGTAGAACAAATTTCACATGTTTATGAGACTGAGCCAGTTGGTGGAGTAGTGCAGGATGATTTTTTAAATCTGGCGGTTAGAATTGCAACTCAATTAACGGCTCATGAATTATTAGATCAACTCCACATTATTGAGCAAAATTTGCATCGAAAAAGATTGATTCATTGGGGACCAAGAACCATTGATTTAGACATCTTGTATTATGCAAATGAAATAATAAACGATGAAACTTTAACGGTGCCGCATCCAGAAATTAAAAATCGTCAATTCGTATTAGTACCGTTATTGGAAGTAGCCAATCAAGATTTGAAAAATCAAGTCGAGCAAATGTTAGAAGTAACTAGTGATCATAATTTGATCGTAAAAACAAATAAGTATGGTGGTATTGAATAAATGGATGAGAAGAGAATAGCAAACGCAGTAAGTGAAATAATTAGCGCCATTGGTGAAGATCCTATACGCGAAGGATTAGTTGAAACACCTGAACGAGTAGCCAAAATGTATACTGAAATTTTTTCGTCATTATCCGATGAACCTAGTGATTTTGACAATTTTAAAGTTTTCCATGAAGATGACAATCCTGAAATGGTTTTAGTTCAACAAATTCCATTTTATTCAATGTGTGAACATCACTTTTTACCATTTTTTGGGGTCGCTAATGTTGCTTATATACCCAATAATGGTGAAGTGATTGGAATTAGTAAAATTCCACGATTGGTAGATTATGTGGCTAAAAAACCTGGCATGCAAGAACGAATAACGAATGATATTGTTTCTGAAATGGAACGCATTCTTCATCCGAAGGGCGTCGCAGTCTCACTTTCGGCACGGCATATGTGTATGGAAATGCGTGGGATTAATAAATCAGATTTATCTACTTACACATCTAAGTTTTCTGGTGAATTTGCTACAGACCGAGACTTGAAGACGGAATTTTTGCGACAAACGGGGCGTTAAAATGTTGAGTTATCAGGAATTAATTCATCAAATGAATCAATCAATGTTGGCCGCTGAGTCGGATCGAGTGGCGTTATTGCGATACATTCTAGACCAGTTAGGACATCCTGAAAGCAAATATCACATTGTTCATATCGTGGGAACCAACGGTAAAGGTTCAACTGGAACTTTGGTTGGAAATTTATTAATGAACAGCGGAGAAAAAGTTGGTCATTTTGCGAGTCCAGCGATTCACGATGATCGTGAACAAATTTTGCTCCAAAACCAAATGATTTCAGAAACAAACTTTGTAACAACGTATGAAAAAATAATGGCTAAATTGACGGTTGAATTCGACATGAGTTCGCTGTCAATTTTTGAATGGTTTGTCATAATTATGCTTCAATATTTTGCAGATCAAGAAGTTACATGGGCAATAATTGAAGCCGGGTTAGGTGGAAAGCTAGATGCGACCAATGCCATCAATGCACCACTACTAACAATCATAACTAATGTTGATCTTGATCATACTGCCATCTTGGGTAATACAATCAAAATGATTGCATATAACAAATCAGATGTAATTAAACAGAATACAACTGTATTTATGGCACCAAACCAGACCGATGATACAAAACAGGTAATGGTGAATCGAGTAATTGAGCGAAATGCAAAAGAGCTAATTGATAGTAGTTACGTCTCAGTCAAAATTCAACGAGAAAATTTAACGGGTTTTGATCTACAGATTAGTAGTTACTATTTGGATAATGTGGAGTTCCATTTTGATATGTTGGGTGAGTTTCAAATCGACAACTTGCAGACTGTTATTGCCGTTTATGATTGGTTGGTACAAAATAATTTTGGTGTTGGATTACAAAGCTTAAAAGAAACGTTGACCACAACTAAAATTGAAGGGCGCATGCAAGTGATTAATCATCAGCCAACCGTAATTTTAGATGCCGCCCATAATCCTGATAGTACCAAGCGATTAATCAGTAGTTTGAAACATCTGTACCCAACTGAAAACTTGAAATTTATTCTAGGCTTTTTACAAGATAAAAATTACCTAGAAATGGCCAAGTTGTATCATACAATTTCAAAAGAAATTGTGGTTGTTACGCCAAATAATTCAAAACGAGCATTATCAGCAAGCCGGTTACAAAAGGAAATTCCAGGGAGCCAAATTGCTGCGAATGCTCAAATTGGACTTGAAACGTTAATAAAGCAGAGTGGACCTAATGATGTTATTGTTGTGACTGGATCGTTTTACACTATTAAAGAAATTGAGGCCTGATTGTGAATCTTAAACAACCAATTGTCGTTGCATCTAATAATCAGTTCAAAACTGCCGAGTTAGTCGAATGTTTCCAGTTTTGCGGATTACAGGCGATTTCTTATTTTGAGCTGATTGATAAAGTGGAATTTCCAAGTGAAGGAACGAATGACTACCAGGCTAATGCTTTAGCTAAAGCTGAGTTTATTCATGAAAAATTGCCTAATCAGATTATTGTTGCCGATGATTCAGGGATGATATTGGAGGCTTATCCGGACGCTTTTGGAGTGACTACAGCCAGAGATTTGAGGGAATATCGAGATTTAACAAAATTAAATCAGCATATTATCGAATTGGTTGAAGGTCATTCTCGGGGCGTTACCATGGTTAGCCATTTAGCAGTAGTTGGGTTGGATGAAACTTATTATGGTGTGGGAAAATTTATTGGTACGATTGCTCAGAAACCTCTTGGTCACAATGGCGGAAGCTTTGATTTAATTTTAACGGACCCAGTAAGTGGTAAAACCTTGGCACAATTACCAAATACCCAAAAAATCCCATTACTACACCGAACAAAAGCAATCAAGGACGTGATGATGAAGATAGGGGAAAATAGATGAAAGTTATAGAAAAACAAATCACCACTGAAAATGAATTTGTGAATGCAGTATTTCACGATTTGACAATTCGTCAACAACAAATAATTTTAGAATTTTCAGACTTATCAATTACGCAACTAGAACAATTGATTAAACTTGTAAAACAGTTTGATGCAACATACGAAGTAAGTAATAATATTTTGACTTGTATAATACAAATGAGTGCTATCAAAGTATTTAAAGGGCGAATAGATAATGTGGAAGTTCAGGACCAAATCGATGTAATTATCAATCAACATGCTGTAATTTGGCAGGCAGGTCGATTTAAATTGAATGTTTCTCAAACGCCATTAATTTACGGTATTTTAAATGTTACGCCAGATTCATTTTATGATGGAGGGGCGTATTTTGACGGGGCACCTGCCTTTAAACAAGTTGAAAAAATGGTTGCAGATGGTGCTAACGTGATTGAGGTTGGTGGTCAAACCACTCGTCCGGGTGGCTTTGTTGAAGTTGATCCTAAAGAAGAAATTAGCCGGATTGCTCCCTCAATTAAAATGATTCAAGAAAAATTTCCACAAATCGTGATTGCAGTCGATACTTACAAGTTTGATGTGATGAAAGCAGTAGTTCATTTGGGCGTCGACATTATTAATGACGTCAATGCGTTCACTGATGACGTCCGCAAAGTTAAGTTGATGAAAAATAGTAATGTCGGATTGTTAACGATGCATAGTAGTCGGGATGTTGAGTATCAAGATTTAACTGAAGAAATGACCAAATTCTTTGAACAAAATTTGACTGATCTCACTGAGGCGGGAATTGATGTGGAACGAATTGCTCTGGATCAGGGAATCGGATATGCCAAAGTGGCTGACGGGTATCAGGACTATGCAATGATGCGAAACATTGATCAACTAAATTATTTGGAACGGCCAATTATGGTTGCTATTTCACGTAAAGGCTTTGGTGCCAAATTATTTGATTTGGCTAAAGAAGATCGTTTATCCGTGACGTTGATTGCTGAAAGTTATATGTATTTACACGGTGGTCGAATTTTAAGAGTACATGACGTGAAAGAAACAGTCCAGTTGGTCAAAATGTTAGATACTATTAATACAGCATTTTGGCAACGATAGGTATTAATAATCGAAATAAAAGGGGTGGCTGGGAAAAAACTAATTCCAGACTATAAAAAATAAAGGGACTTTGGAAAAACACTCCAAAGTCCCTTTAACTA
>NZ_BJEB01000082.1 GCF_005405445.1 Paucilactobacillus nenjiangensis | reverse complement strand
CACTTTTTATTAACACCATCTACAATAGCCCTTCGGGCAATAAAAAAGAGCAATCCATCACGTCCTTGAAAGAACGTTTTTCCTTGCTCCGTTCCAAAAAACAGAGCTTGCCTTCAATCCAAATATCGGATTTGAAAGTTAGCTCTGTTTTTAATTATGCATATAAAGCTGCAACTTGTTTTTGAACAGCATCGTTTGAAAGATATTCATCGTAGTTAGTATCGGCACGGTCAACCAAGCCTTTATCAGAAATGGTGATAATGCGATTAGCGATGGTTTGAATGAATTGGTGGTCATGAGAACCGAATAACAATGATCCGGGGTAATCAATTAAGCCATCATTCAAAGCACTGATTGATTCCAAATCTAAATGGTTGGTAGGATCGTCCATTACCATCACATTAGCCTTTGAAAGCATTAGTTTTGAAAGCATACAACGCACTTTTTCGCCCCCAGAAAGGACGTTAACCATCTTGTTAACATCGTCTCCAGCAAAGAGCATCCGTCCTAAGAATCCACGTAAGAAGGTATTATCATCTTCGCCTTTTTCAGCGTATTGACGTAACCAATCAATAATTGAAATCTCACGAGAAAATTCAGCTGTCGTGTCTTTAGGTAGATAAGCTTGGGTGGTAGTGACTCCCCAAGTAATCGTGCCTGAATCTGGTGTTAAATCACCATTCAAGACGCGGAATAGTGCCGTCACGGCAATATCATCACTGGCCACAAAGGCAGTTTTATCATCTTTGTTTAGGCTAAAAGAAATATTGTCTAGAACTTTAGTTCCGTCAACTGAGACGCTTAAGTTTTCAACTTTTAATAAGTCATTGCCGACTTCACGCGCCTGAATAAACTTAATGTATGGATATTTACGTGATGATGGTTGGATGTCATCAAGGGTAATTTTATCTAACATTTTCTTACGAGAAGTTGCTTGTTTAGACTTAGAAGCATTCGCACTAAAACGAGCGATAAAGTCTTTTAATTCGGCAATTTGTTCCTCTTTTTTTGCGTTAGAGTCAGATTTTAATTTAGCAGCCAATTGGCTTGATTCTAACCAGAAGTCGTAGTTACCAACGTAAAGTTGGATTTTACCAAAGTCCAAGTCTGCCATATGGGTACAAACGTTATTGAGGAAGTGACGGTCATGGGAAACAACAATCACGGTATTTTCAAAATCAGCTAGGAAATCTTCTAGCCAGGCGATTGATTGAATATCTAAACCGTTGGTTGGTTCGTCTAAGAGTAAGACGTCAGGTTTGCCGAATAATGCTTGAGCGAGCAAAACCTTAACTTTTTGGGCTTCAGTTAATTCAGCCATCAATTTATTGTGTAATTCTTCGGGGATGTTTAAATTTTGCAATAAAGCGGCTGCTTCTGGTTCAGCTTCCCAGCCACCCATCTCGCCAAAGTCACCTTCAAGTTCGGCGGCACGAATACCGTCTTCATCAGTGAAGTCTTCCTTAGCGTAGAGTGCATTTTTTTCATTCATGATGTCATACAATTTTTTATGACCCATGATAACGGTGTCCATAACAGTTTTATCTTCAAAACCAAAGTGATTTTGGCTCAATTTAGTCATTCGTTCATTGGGATCTAGTGAAACGTTCCCGGTAGTTGGTTCGATTTCACCTGAAAGAACTTTTAAGAAAGTTGACTTTCCAGCACCGTTTGCACCAATTAAACCGTAACAGTTTCCGGGTGTAAATTTGATATTTACATCGCTAAATAGCTTACGATCGGAGAAGTGTAAGCTGACGTTATTTACAGTAATCAAGATATATCCTCGCTTTTCGTGTCCTAAATTCTCATCAACAGTCCATTATACTTGGATAATAAGAGACCTGCAACTAATTAAATACGAATTAAAGCGTACGTCGTCATAAAAACCACCGATGTCTGTCTGAAATGACAAGTATTGGTGGTTTAATTTGTGTTACAGATTGGCATCCATTTTGAAGGTTAATTTAGATAATTCCAGTCCGTGCATGATGAGTTGAGAAATTAATTTATTGGTTCGTTTAGCCATTTCGTCAGTCATCACTTTATTTTGACGAGTTAAGAATTCGTTCATATGGGTCTGGTCAAGTTTAGTAGCTGCATTAGTGACTTCACTGACAAACTTGTGTTGGAATTGACGAGCATCCTTAAGATAGTCCAAATCCATTTGAATGAATTGGCTATGGTGTGATTCAACTAACATTGAAAGCGTGCGGTACATCCAGTAGGCACTGTTACCCTTAATATCTAATTCCATTGGTGTATCAGTGTAGCTGATGTCATTAGCGCTAGAGTTACCAAAGAAAGGTACAAATGGTGCAAAGGATGGAATCCCTAAGCAAAGCCATAAAATTGTTGAAGCTGATTCAGGGACACCATTCAGGACCTGTAGCACGTGTGAATTTTGCGTTCTAGCTAATGAAATTGGACGATAACGTTGTTTATCAGCTTCAGAACCGTGGCCTAGTGGATCAAAATCTGTGCCATTATAATGACTGCTCAAAACCCGTTCAACATCTTCTAAAGTTAACTTAGTTTCAGCAGGTAAGATAAATGGTAAATCTAAATCTTCGGGTTCAAATTCTAAACTGGGACTCAATAGTTTGTGACCATACCATTGACGTGGGGTATTGTAATGTTGATCAAATTCAGTATAGGTTCCAAAAATGCGGCGGAAATTCCAATCGCTTAAATCCGGATTTAAATGATTGGCAACGACAAATTCTTGAATGCCATCAGACCACATGAAATTAGCCGAATCACTAAAATCAACTTGTTGAATTGCAATCCGGTTACCAGTGACCGCATATGAGTCATCTGGAATGCGTTGTGCCACCCAGTGATGACCAGTGACAATTTCCATGTACCAAACATCGTTTTTGTCGCTAAAAATGACGCCATTACCTTCAGGAGAACCATGTTCCGCAATCACTTCACCTAAACGCGTTACACCTTCACGAGCAGAATTGATAAAGGGCAACACCATTGCGACAATTGAATCTTCAGCCACGCCATTTTCAACTAAGGGGTCAGCGGCCAACACCCGTTCATTTGCATAAACGCTTTCAGTGGCACTCATTCCAACGTTGGCTTCGTTGAAACCATTTTCATCAAAGACCCCTTCATGTTCGACGTCGACGTTCGGAGTTGCTTGGTAACCATAACCAGTTTCTGGACGTTTGGCAGTAAAGCCATTTTGACCAGAAGTAATGTTCGATGGTTTGTTTTTAAAACCAGGATAAACCACAAATTTTTGTGGTGTTAGGGTCAAAAAAGTATCATCATTGCGCGCAGCCATTGTAGAGCCGTCGATTGAAGCCTTTTTACCTACTAAAACAGTCGTACAAGCACTTTCAAATTTCATATTAATATTCCTTTCAAATTGCGTCATCATTAAGTTTAACGCATTTAAATTACCAGTCAAATATCATTGACCCGGTATTGTTTGACCCGCCAGTCAATAGACGAATATAATTGGGTTAACAAATAGGAGAGGGTGACTTTTATGACTGAAACAGTTTTGGAAGTTAAAAATCTACAGAAAAATTTTGGTAAATTTCAAGCCTTAAAAGATGTGACTTTTAATGTTAATAAAGGAGAAGTTTTTGGCTTTATCGGGCCTAATGGGGCTGGTAAATCGACGACAATCCGGGCACTCCTCGGTATTTTAAAATCTAATGGCGGCAGTGCAACAATTTTTGGCCAGGATGTTTGGCAAGATGCTGTTACAATTCATGAACGTTTAGCTTATGTACCAGGTGATATTTATTTATGGCCTAATTTAACGGGTGGTCAAATCATTGATTTATTTTTAAAATTGAATGGCGAAAAGCATTCAAGTAAAACGGATGCGTTAATTAAAGAATTTGCGTTAGATGCGAATAAGAAAGCACGGACGTATTCTAAAGGTAATCGGCAAAAAGTGGCTTTAATTGCAGCTTTTTCAACGGATGCGGATTTTTATATCTTTGATGAACCGACCTCCGGATTGGATCCATTAAATGAGCGGATTTTTCAGAATCACGTGAAAGAATTGAAAAACGAAGGCAAAAGCATTTTACTTTCAAGCCATATTTTATCGGAAGTAGAAAAAATGTGTGACCGCATTGGCATTATTCGTGAGGGAAAAGTGATTGAAACGGGTAGTTTGGATGAACTTCGTCATTTAACCCGGACGATGATTACCGTCAAAACTAATGGAGCGTTGGATAGTGTAGCCAAGCTTGATGGAGTCCATGAATTTGTCGTTGATACCGCTGATCAGCAGAAGGCCACGTTTGCGGTCGATTCAGACAAGTTAGCCGGCGTGATGACGCAAATAGCTGCTCTTGGAGTGGTTTCATTACAAAGTGCGCCACCGACACTAGAAGATTTGTTCATGCATTATTATCATGAAGATTCAAAGGAGGCGTAGTCTTATGCGACGAACTTCCTTATTATTAAAAACCTATCTGCGCCGTGATTGGTTCAAATTTGTAGTTTGGGCATTATGTATTGTTGGCTTAGCTGCTGTGGCGGCAGGCAAATTTAATAGTTTGTATGAAACTGAGGCGGCCATGGCATCAATTATCGCGACCTTAAAAACGCCCGCAATGGTGTCAATGTTTGGCCCAATGACTGCGACAGCACCATACACAGTTGCCGTGATTTACGCGATGGAAATGATGGTCTTTATGGGCTTTTTCATGGCGATGATGAATATTTATTTTGCCGTCAAAAACACTCGTGGTGAAGAAGATTCCGGTGTGCTGGAATTGACACGTGCGCGTGCAGTCAGTCGCAATGCCCCATTAACCGCAGTGATTTCACAATTAGTGATTATCAACGTTGTGATGGGCGTCCTGTTAACCCTGGGCCTAGAAGTGTCGGGGATGAATGGTGTCACCATTGAAGGGAGTCTTTTATTTGGAATCAGTTTAGCAATCTTTGGCATGATGTTTGGTAGTTTTTCTTTGTTGATTGCTCAACTAACTGATAATTCGCGAGGTGCAACGATTGGCAGTTATGTCTTATTAGGTGGACTGTTTGTGTTACGGATGATTACCGATGTGCAAAATTCAGACACAACTTGGTGGACGATTTATGGTTGGATTGAAAAATTAAACATTTATGATCAAAATGATTGGTTCCCAGTGCTGCTCATGCTAGTGCTGACAGTGGTTGTTTGTACCGTCACAGTGATGCTCAATCGTACTCGTGATTTCGGGTCTGGGTTACTGGTTTTGAATCATCAACAAAAAAGTTCAAGTCGGCTAATTAATGGACCATTCAGTTTGTTATTAAGACTCGAAAGAATGCCACTGATTATTTGGACGTTAGGCATGTTTTGTTTAGGGGCCAGTTATGGTTCGATTTTTGGACAAGTTGGTGATTTATTAGCCACTAATCCGATGATGGCCAAAATCTTGGGAAGCCAAGGAACTGATAATGCTAATTTAGCTGTGGTGATGAGCTTTGCGGGGATGCTATCAGTTGTATTCGCTGTCGTTAGCACTATTCCAGCGTTGCAAATTATCTTTAAGATTAACCGCGATGAACGCAAGGGATGGCTAGAATTGATTCACGCTAATGCTGTCTCACGGTTGAAAGTCTATTTATCATATCTGGGCTTAGCTGTAATTATCTCGGGCATCTGTTTATTCGCTGCCATTTTGGGGATGTATGTCAGTGGTTCTGCGGCCGTGGATTATGATTTAGATTTTAGTAAGTTCTTACGTGGCTTTACAGCGTATTTCCCAGCTGTTTTGGCAGTGATGGGTGTTGGGACCTTTTTCGTTGGTTTAATGCCTAGACTGCAAAATATCGTCTGGTTTGTACCGATTTATGGATTTGTCTCAATTTACTTGGGCGCATTACTTGATTTTCCTAAATGGGCTAAGCAATTAACGCCATATGGCTGGTTTAGTAAAGTGCCTACTCATGCAGTACCGACGGAACCATTGTTGCTTTGTTTAGGAATCACGATTGTGCTGGGCATTATTGGCTTTATTACGTATCGAAATCGAGATTTGACGGTGAACTAAGATGGAATATCAACCAAAGGTACATCATACAATTAAAGACCCGAAGAAGATTGACCGCATCATGCAAAGTGCGTTAGAAAACTTTGCAGAATTTGGTTACCAGACGGCCAAAATGGAAAACATTGCTACTGATGCAGGAGTTTCTAAAGGAACGGTGTTTTATTATTTTGGCAGTAAAGCAGAATTACTGATTCAAGTTCTGACTAAAGCCATTGAGGTTTTAAATGATGCTGCTGATGTCAGTGTATGGAGCGAGGCACAATCATTAACGGAAATGGTGACCAGAGCGACCAGATATAAGTTTCAGCTCGAATTAGAATATCAAATGGAATTTAAAGTCTTGTTGAAAATTTATATTGGCATCGGTCATTTACCCAATGAATTACAGGCCACAATCACACATTTGATTGGTGGTTATACGGAAGTGAAAATTGAAAATTTGGTTGGTCCGATATTAGAACGAGAAAATTTCCGCCCAGAGCTCGACAAAACGATTGTGGTTGAAATGATGTTAGGAATTGTGAAACAAATCGAATTGGATTCACAACAATTGTTTGAAGAAAATGCAGATGCTACAATGGCAGACTTTGAGCCCATCATCGACAAAGTGATGCAATATATGGACGTACTTGAACATGGATATTTAGCCAAATAAAAAAAATGACTGATTCACCGGAGATATGATGGTGAGTCAGTCATTTTGGTTCTACAATATTTGGTACTGATAGAGATTCACTTTGTGAATTTATACTGGTGCCATTTTCTATTATCAAG
>NZ_BJEB01000081.1 GCF_005405445.1 Paucilactobacillus nenjiangensis | reverse complement strand
TAGTGGTTCCGACTACTACGGCCCACAGTGGACTTTCACCACCTAGTTGGCGCCCATGCCGGGCGCACTCAAAAAAGACCGTAATACAAAACGTCAGTTTTATATTACAGTCTTGGGTAATGATTATTAGATTAATCGCTACTTTCATCGGAAACAAGTTTTGATGGATCAATACTTGTAATCTTGTAGCTACTACCTGATTTAGCAACGTGCGCCACATAAGAATAAACCTGTGTATGTTCTCCAGAACCGGAGTCTGAATTGTCATAGAAGGTATATTTTACATTGTAACTAACTTGCGCTAAATTTTTCTTTTCTGGTACAACATGGAGTTTAGAAGCTTCATACGAAACACTTTCGATACCAGAATCATTTTTATAACCCTTAGCCATTTTAACTAATTCTGAATAGTCTGAATTACCAGTTCCATTAACAAAGAGAGCAGCAAATTCTGACGCGTTATCGTTATCACCAGTCGATGAAATATTATCCACATATTGGAAAACTTCGTTGAATAAACTTTCCGCATTGCTATGTGAAATTACGCCTGGGAACCCCACACTAACTTCTTCACCATCATCATACGAACTGATGGTCTTAGTATTTGAGTTAATGGTCTGCCCATCGCCAGTCTTATATTTCAAGTTCAACTTCATGCCACTCGTCCAAGGCTTGTCTGTAATTGACAGGCGTCCAGTATCATCAAGCGTGCCCACCTTTTTACCGTTAATATAGGCCACTGCATTAGCATAGCTAGTCACATCAAATGAAACTGTTTGGAGTGACAGATCATACGGATAACTACTATTCGTTAAAATATCATTGTCGTTGTCATTCTTCATTGCATTACCACTAACCGTACCAGTTGATTTTAAATTATATGTTCCTGGTACTAACGGTCCAATTGATTTCGTGTAATAAGAACTCGTCGAGGTCCCAACTTGTTTGCCATCGAGATAAAGTTTGATTCCTGAGTGATTAGTTTTCAACGTCGCATAAACTGGCGTCACCTTAATCTTATATTTGGGGAAGAAGAGTAAAACTTTTCCATCTTGAACATAAGTAAATTGACTCATGGCGGTGCCTGTATAATTACCAGCACTCAATTCGCTTTTCATCGTGGTTGCCTTATTGGGATTAGCCTTTAAGTACTTCGTTAATGGTTTAAGCGATTTATCAGTAATGGTTAATTTAGTCGTTGTAGATTCAAAATCTTTAGAAATGCCTTGCTTGCCTTTTTGAATGCCCATCATGGTTCGATTCAATTGATTTTCAGTTGAATAATAGGTTTTACCACCCACATAACCAATAATTAACAAGAATACGACTGCAATCGCAGCGTAGACTTTCCAAGAATATTTCTTTTTGTTTGTGGGACGCTTAGGCGTCTCGTGAACAGTATTTGCAGCAATATTGTTTGACTGGTTTGTTGAACTAACAGGCTGTTGTACTGGATCACTTTGATTTGAAACCGGATCCGTTTTAGGGTTAGTCGAGTCGTCCGCGGCTGCTACAGGCGTATCAACTGGTTGGTCTGCTTTTTCTTCAGCTTGTTTGTTAAAGAAATCCCGAACATCAAACCCACATTTACCACAAAAAATTGCACCTGGTTCAAGTTTTGCACCACAATTAGGGCAAAACGCTTGGTTATCGTCTTCTTTTGCCATATTTAAACCTCCCAATTATATTCCAGATAACGCACTTGAGAATAAGCTAGAAATTTCAGAAGTGATTGAACTAAAGACTCGCTCCAACTGTTGAGTTTCGTAACCGGTATAACCCCTGAAGACCACATAACTAATTATTAGGAAGATAACAGAGATTAAAACCACTTTGTAAAAAGAATCCAGTTTAGTACTCGTATCAGTCGCAGCGTTCACGGCTGCCGATAATAAGAAAACCGTCCCTTGAAACGATGCCAAGATGATGATGAACATCAGTTTGTAAATAAACGATTTGAAGCTATCTTCACTACTCGTCATTTCAGTCAAAGTTGGAAATAGGAAAGTCGTCAGAATCATTAGCAAAGAAAATACTAAGGTAAAATTCAAATTATGCGCAATTGTATTCGTATATTCAAAAAACGTTTTATTGCCGCTATTTTTTTGAAATAGATACCCAGCTGCTAGTTTGGCTGCATATAAAACTGCGTAGGTGATAAATAGTACCAGGAACGTTCCAACCGTCACAAATTTTAATGAGCTTGAATATGTCGAAATTCCGTTTTGAAAATAACGGTAAATTAAGTAAAAGACAGTTGAATTTAAAATAGCTAAAACTACAAATGACACCAATCCAAAATAAGCATGGGCCGACTCACTTGCTTGAAATGGATGTTTGATTGATTCCACTAACCACGACCAATAATTAACCGCAAAGCCTTTCGTCTTTTCCGCAGTTCCAGCTACATTTGGCGTTGCTGTGCCAGTACCAGTCGTTTGATTAGTCACATTTTGCGTGACTGTTTCTTCAACAGGCGTACCACACTTGATGCAAAAATTTGATCCTGCCGGTATTTCAGCACCACAATTTACACAATATTTCATAATTTGGTTCCTCCCAGTTGTAAAGAATTATTGTGAGCACACTGCTCGACAAATTAAGCTTATCACAATATTAATAGTCTTTTTTAATTTTTTATAAATTTTGTCGTATTTTTTGGTATTAAAACTTTATTATTTATGCAATTCGTTAATTGCCTGTCCTCAGCTTGTAACAATTCATGAACAAAAAAGTTCCATCCAAATTAACAATTTGAACAGAACCATTTTTTAAATTCACTTTGGCAATTTGAATTTTCAATTGTTAAGCTTGCGCGTTTAAAATCCACATGAAGCCGATAAACACAAAGAATAATACATACATTAATGGATGAACTTCTTTGCCTCGCTTAGCAGCAATCATGGTGATTGGATACATAATAAAGCCGAGAGCAATTCCGTCTGAAATACTATATGTTAATGGCATTCCTAAGACAATTAAGAATGAAGGAATCGCAATTTCTAACGAAGTCCAATTGATATTTTTTAAAGATTGGGCCATCAATACACCAACAATTATCAACGCTGGTGCTGTTACTTGAGTGGTTACAACGGTCAATAATGGCGAGAAGAATAATCCAAGAATAAATAACACACCTGTGGTGACTGCAGTGATTCCTGAACGACCCCCAACTGCGATACCGGCAGACGATTCAACGTATGCACCAACGGGTGAAGTCCCTAATACAGATCCAGCCAACATCGCTGTTGAATCTGACATCAAAGCTTTACCTACACGTGGCATTTTATTATCTTTCATAAAACCAGCCTGTTGGGCCAAGCCAACCAATGTTCCAGCAGTATCAAAGAAAGTAACCAACAAGAACGTTAGCACTACCACTGCGAGTTGAATGGTATTAATATCCCCAACATGCATCAAAGCTACGCCAAAAGTTGGTTTTAAACTTGGTGCACTAGCAATTAAACTAGATGGTAAATCAATTAAGCCCGTTGCAATGCCTAGTACTGAAGTTAGTACCATCCCAACAAAAATTGCTCCTGGAACTTTACGAACCATTAAGATTGCTGTGATAATCAAACCAAAGATTGTTAACCAGGTCGTTCCAACACTTAATGATCCCAGCCCAACAACTGTTGATTTGTTAGCCACAATCAAGCCACCATCATTTAAGCCAAGGAATGCTATAAACAAGCCAATTCCACTTGAAATGGCAAATTTTAAGTCACTAGGAATTGCATCGATAATCATTTCTCGTAATTTAAAGATAGTAATCAACAAGAAAATAACCGAAGCGACAAACACACCTGCTAACGCCGTTTGCCAAGGAACCTTCATTCCAATGACTACAGAATAAGCAAAAAATGCATTAATTCCTAACGCTGGAGCGGTCGCAATGGGATAACGTGCTAACACTCCCATTAAAATACAGCCAATTGCACTGGCCAGTGCGGTTGCCGTAAATACGGCCCCTTTATCCATCCCCGCGGCACCAAGAACACTGGGGTTAACGAATAAGATATAAGCCATCGAAATAAAAGTCGTAAAGCCTGCTAAAATTTCTGTTTTGTAGTTAGTGTGTAACTCATCTAACTGAAAATACTTTGTAATTGCAGACAAACCAATTCCCTACTTTCAAATAATGTTAAAAAACTATTATACATTTAATATCCACATAAATCCGATGAAAACAAAAAATAATGCATACATTAGTGGATGAACTTCTTTGCCGCGTTTAGCAGCCAACATCGTTATTGGGTAAACAATACATCCAATCGCAATTCCATCAGCAATACTATAAGTCAGCGGCATACAAATCAAAATCAAGAATGAAGGAATCGCAATTTCCAATTCACTCCAATTAACCTTAGCCATCGATTGCGCCATCAAAACACCGACAATAATCAATGCCGGAGCCGTCACTTGTGTGGTTACTACGGCCAACAAGGGTGAAAAGAACATTCCTAAAATAAATAAAATTCCTGTCGTAACAGCGGTTAAACCTGAACGGCCACCGACTGCAATCCCCGCAGATGATTCAACGTACGCACCAACTGGTGAAGTTCCTAAAATTGATCCAGCTAACATCGCTGTTGAATCTGACATCAATGCCTTCCCAACACGGGGCATTTTATTATCTTTCATGAAGCCAGCTTGTTGAGCCAAGCCGACTAAGGTTCCAGCAGTATCAAAAAAAGTCACTAGTAAGAACGTCAGAACGACCACGCCTAATTGCAGCGTATTAATATCTCCAATATGAGCCAGAGCAACACCAAAAGTTGGTTTCAAGCTGGGAGCACCAGCAATCACGCTTGATGGTAAATCAATCAAACCGGTAAAAATTCCAAGTAAAGCAGTTAAAAACATCCCAATAAAAATAGCTCCAGGTATCTTTCTAACCATTAAAATAGCAGTTACAAATAATCCAAAAATTGTCAGCCATGTTGTCCCTACATTCAGGGCACCTAAGCCTACAACGGTTGACTTGTTGGCCACAATTAAGCCACCATCATGCAATCCAATAAAAGCAATAAATAATCCAATTCCACTTGAAATGGCAAATTTCAAATCACTGGGGATGGCGTCAATAATCATTTCTCGTAGTTTAAAAATTGTGATTAACAAGAAAATAACCGCAGCAACAAACACGCCAGCTAAGGCAGTTTGCCAAGGAATACCCATTCCAATAACTACAGAATAAGCAAAAAATGCATTAACACCTAATCCTGGGGCGGTGGCAATAGGATACTTAGCCAATACTCCCATTAAGATACAGCCAATTGCACTTGCAATCGCCGTCGCAGTGAAAACCGCTCCCTTGTCCATTCCCGTTTGACCAAGGACACTTGGATTCACAAACAAAATATATGCCATCGAAATAAAAGTCGTAAAGCCAGCCAAAATTTCTCTTCTTACATTTGTATTCAATTCATCTAATTGAAAATAATTCTTGATTGCTGACAAATTAATTCCCTACTTTCTGGTTTAAATACGAACAATAATACTAATATAGTTTATATCATTCGGAAATTGATTTCAATACCATTTTGTTAACAAAGTTGCTATTTAATAAAAATGTCATTCTGCAAATTTCATGACAATGTCAATTAAAGATCTATTAAATAACTAGTTTGCATTTATCGTTTTAAATGCAACGTCTCACGATACTTTTTTCGTGATTATTATGACTGACTATTGTAGAATTAACGATAGTAGCAGTTGTTAATATTTAACATGCGGTATCGTTTTTAAATACAAATATTGGGATGGAGTACATTAGGGCTATGAAAAGAAGTATGATTTTAATTGGGTTAATCAGTATTGTCATTGTATTATTCGGTGCGGTGGCCTTTGCGTCACACGCTCACAGTGAAAAATTAAGCGCGGAATCATCAGCTCGTAGCAAAATTAGTTCCAAAAAAGTTGCTAGTTCAAGCTTGTCATCTTCTTCAAGTAGTGCCAAAGTTGCCTCAGAAAAGGCAAACGATAGCATTATCTATCTTACTTTTGATGACGGACCTCAAGAAAGTACAACTCCACAACTTTTAAAAATCCTCAAAAAAGAGCAAGTCCACGCTACCTTTTTCGTGACAGGCCATGGCCCAGATTCACTAATCAAGCAAGAATACGAACAAGGAAATGTAATTGGATTACACACGATGACACATGATTATGCAACAGTGTACGCCTCACCTGCTGCATACTTTAATGACTTACAACAAATTAGCGATCGCGTTTACCGTCTGACTGGTGAACGCTCAATGATGGTTCGGGTTCCTGGCGGAAGTGAAAATCAGGTTAGTCATGGTTTAATGCCACAAATTTTGCCGCAACTAGTGCAAAAAGGTTACAAGTACTTTGACTGGAATATCTCTTCTGGTGACGGCGGATATGAAGCCACTGCAGAAGAACCATATCAACACGTAACCACTACGCTTGTTCCACATTCAAAAAATGTTGTCCTGATGCATGACACTAAACAAACTTCAATTGATGCCGTACAACGGATTATTGAATTTGGTAAAGCTAATGGCTATAAATTTGAAACTTTAAATATGAATAGTTGGGCACCTCAACAAATCTCAATGCCCCAATAATTTTTCAGCCATAATTGTAAGACGATTATGGATTTTTGTATGTATTTTGAAAACTTTTATATAACTTAGTTAAAAACCATTAATTTACTTAATTTTCTAAATAAATCTTTTTTGGAACGGAGCAAGGAAATACGTTCTTTCAAGGACGTGATGGATTGCTCTTTTTTATTGCCCGAAGGGCTATTGTAGATGGTGTTAATAAAAAGTG
>NZ_BJEB01000080.1 GCF_005405445.1 Paucilactobacillus nenjiangensis | reverse complement strand
TAAAGGGACTTTGGAGTGTTTTTCCAAAGTCCCTTTATTTTTTATAGTCTGGAATTAGTTTTTTCCCAGCCACATTTGTTGTTCAACATTTACTTTGTACAGATATTTTAAGCGTCGAAGTTGCCTTCGTCATCAAGAAATGTATTCAAAACTTCTTCAACCATTTCCCATTCAGCTTCATCTTCGATAGGCTGTAAATCGCCTTCTGAATCTTCGCTTTGATCTGGGTTGTAGGCATAAGCCTGAATGTCAACCTCTTCATCATTTTCAGCGCTTGATGGATAAAGAAGAATATATGATTTACCAAAATCATCAGAATCGAATGTAAAGAGAACCTTATAAAGCTCTTCGTTACCATCATCATCTACTAATGTAATTAAATCTTCATCTTCGTGGTTATGGTCGTGATTATGTTCTTCAGCCATTATTATTTCCTCACAGTTCTTGTAGTAGTTTGCCATGGCCATCTAAGTAATTTTGTAAAATTAGACTGGCCGCCAGTTTATCAATAACTTTCTTTTGTTTTGCACGAGAAGTATCAGCTTCTTCCACTAACATTCGAGAGGCTTCAACCGTGGTCAATCGTTCGTCTTGAAAATCCACTGGAAGATTAAAAGTCTCCTCCAGAAGTTTACCATAATTACGAGCAGCTTCAACTCTAGGGCCTTCGCTGTTATTCATATTTTTTGGTAAGCCCACAACAAAACCAGCAACTTTTTTGGCTTGGACTAATTCTTTCACTCGTTCAATACCAAAAATTTGTTCATCTTCATTAATTGGAATAATTTCAACACCCTGTGCTGTCCAACCTAATGGATCGCTCACTGCAATTCCGACGGTTTTTGAACCGACATCTAATCCCATTAGTCGCATTAAGCATCACCTTTAGTTTTTAAATAAGAGCGCACTAGCTCTTCAATAATTTCATCACGTTCAAATTTTCTGATTAAATTACGCGCATCGTTCAAGCGGGGAATATAAGCCGGATCGCCAGACAATAAATACCCAACTATCTGGTTAATCGGATTATAACCTTTTTCCTCAAGTGCTTCGTAAACCGTATTTAATGTTTCGTGAACATTCTTTTGATTACTATCTCCAAAATCAAAAAACATTGTTTTATCTACTGCCATTAAACCCACCCCCACATTAATTTGTTTATGTCTTAATAGTACTAAACACAATGCAAAAGTACAATCAATGACAAGTACTGTAACGCATTTTTAATGTAAACTACATTTTGAAAACTAATTCAAAAAGTCTTTTGCCTGAGACAAAGCAGTATCAATTCCAGCAGGATTTTTTCCACCAGCTTGAGCCATGTTCGGACGACCACCGCCACCACCACCAATTACAGGTGCAATTGTTTTGATAATATCTCCTGCTTTCAGACCTTCTTTAACTTTTGCGTCACTTACCCCAACGATTAAATTAACCTTATCATTGACCACTGCTGCTAAGACCAAAACATCTGAAACTGCCTTACTACGCCAAGTATCAGCTAATTGACGTAATTGATCCATGCCATTGACTTGGACTTGTTCAGCAACCAAAGTACCTTGGTTAGTTGATTGAACGTTTCCGAAAACATCAGAAGCTTGTTGTGAAGTTAATTTACTTTGCAAACTGTCGTTGACACGTTGAACTTCTTTTAATTCACTCTGAAGAGCTTCAATCTTGTGAGGCAATTCTTTGATTTGTGGCACCTTAAGAATTTCAGCTGACTGTTTTAATAATGTTTCTCGATCATGTAACAGTTTGTATGCATCCTCTGCAGTAACTGCTTCAATTCTACGAACACCGGCACCCACACCAGCCTCAGAAACAATTTTAAAGATACCAATTTCATTAGTATTACGAACGTGATCTCCGCCACAAAATTCAGTATTAAAATCGCCAATTTTAACAACGCGTACTCGATCACCATATTTTTCACTAAACAAGGCGATGGCACCCATTTCTTTGGCAGATTCTAAGTCCGTTTCAACCGTTTGAATCTCAATTTCTCGCCAAATTTGTTCATTCACCATTCGCTCAACTTGTTGCAAGTCGTCTTCAGTAATAGATCCGAAATGATTGAAGTCGAAGCGCAAATAATGTTGTTCAACTAATGAACCAGCCTGTTGGGTGTGTCCACCTAACACATTGCGTAAAGCTTGATCTAACAAATGTGTGGCTGTATGATTTTTTTCAATTTTCAAATGGCGTGCACGATCAACGACTAATTTGTAGCGTGCACCCTTTTTCAATGGCTTACTTAAAATAACTGTGTGTAAATTTTGACCATTTGGTGCATGTTGAACGTCTGTAACTCGGCCAACTTCTTCACCTAAATTATTAATAATGGCCCCAGTATCAGCAACTTGACCACCCATTTCAGCGTAGAAAGGTGTCCGGTCAAAGATAATCTCAATCGCGTTTTCACTAGGTTGAGCTTCAGTAACGTCTGTTTCGTCTTGCGCAACAATGATAGCTTTGGCATCATCCACGACCAAATTATCGTATCCAACATACTCGCTTTCATCCTTGACACTAATCCAGAAATCACTTTGAACACCCATTGATTTGGTATTTCCGCGGGCGTTACGAGCTCGGTTCTGTTGTTTGTGCATTTCTGCATCAAAACCGTCTTCGTCGACTTGTAATCCTTCATCTTCCGCATATTCACGCGTTAATTCAATTGGGAAACCGTACGTATCGTAGAGCTTAAAGGCAGCTTCACCATCAATTTTGTCGCTATGATTAGCTTTAGTGTCAGCAATCGTAGCATTTAACAAATCTAGACCGTCATTTAAAGTGGCATTAAATCGATCTTCTTCAGATTTAATTACAGATGCAATATAGTCCGCATTAGCTAACACTTCTGGATAGTATGCTTGCATAATTTCACCAACGGTTGGAACAAGTTGATACAAGAATGCATCGTTAATACCCAATTTTTTACCGTTGACGACTGCCCGTCGAATTAATCGGCGAATGACATAACCACGGCCGACGTTAGATGGCAATGCGCTATCACCAATGGCAAAGGTAATTGCACGGATATGATCAGCAATCACTTTGAATGAAACGTCATCAGCACTGGCTTTGCCATAAACTTTATGGTCACTAACCTTCTCAGTGGCTTTGATTAATGGCAAAAATAAATCTGTTTCGAAATTAGTCCGAGTATGTTGAAAAATTGACACTACTCGTTCTAGTCCCATCCCCGTATCAATATTTTTATGTGGTAATGGTTCAAAAGTGTCTTCAGGCGTATGGTTAAATTGTGAAAAGACAATGTTCCAAATTTCCAAATAGCGTTCATTTTCACCACCGGGATAACTCTCAGGATCATCTTCACTCAAATTATTCATTTCTTGGCCACGATCATAAAAGATTTCGGAATCAGGTCCCGAAGGTCCACGACCAATATCCCAAAAGTTATCTTCATCTTCTAAAATGTGATCTGGCTTAATGCCAATCTTTTCCCAAACTTGGCGAGCTTCTTTGTCTTTTGGATACACGGTAATATATAATTTTTCTGGATCCAAACCGTACCAATCAGGACTGGTTAATAATTCCCACGCCCATGGAATGGCATCTTGTTTAAAATAATCACCAACAGAAAAATTCCCGAGCATTTCAAATAAAGTATGATGACGAGCAGTTTTTCCGACATTTTCAATATCATTTGTTCTAATACTCTTTTGCGAACTAACTAATCTTGGATTTTCTGGGACAACTGATCCATCAAAATACTTTTTCATTGTTGCAACGCCAGAGTTAATCCATAACAGTGTTGGGTCGTCCACTGGTACTAATGATGCACTTGGTTCAATTTTATGGCCATGTTGAGCAAAAAAATCGAGGAACATTTGTCGTACTTCACTACTTGATAATTGCTTTAATTCACTCATAAAAATTCTCCTAAACTTTTTTATATAAAAAATCCACCATTGCTTTCAGAGACGTCTATGACGCGGTACCACTCTGATTGCAACGATGGAAATCGTTAACCTCTTAATCGTTAAAGCCGATATACAATTTATTCAATTACACATCCTATTGGGTAGCATTTACCAGTCTGCATCGTTTTTCTCAGCCCCAAAACGTTTCTAAAAATTCAACTGGTAAATATGTCCCAGAACAGTGTTTATTATAGTCGAGCAGTTTCCAAAAATCAACGGGAGGAATTCTTTTTTGCTTTTTTTGCTCGACGGAATTCAGCACGTTGTTCAATACGACGCTTTTGAATCGCTTGTTCCGCAATTGCACCCTTGATTTTTTTCTTGTAACCGGGTTTAACAGTCTTCTTTTGTTTCTTGACGTAACCCTTCATGGTAATATCTAACTCTTCTTGACGAGGCTTGCGCTTGGTCCGGCGTAAACGGTCATAAGTATCAACCACTTCATCATTTTTGATTTCTTTATCTTTAAACTTCACACCCAGTTGTTCAAGTGCCACAACTGCCTTATCATCACCTGGTTCATACAATGTCACAGCGGTACCGTTCATCCCTTTACGGCCGGTTCGCCCAACACGATGAATAAAGAAATCTAAATCAGTCGGAATTTCATCATTGATGACCATGGAAACTCCATCAATATCAATCCCGCGGGCGGCCAAATCAGTCGCCACAACAAATTGGAATTCCAAGTTATGAACTTGACGCATCACTCGTTTTCGTTCACGTGGTTTAATGTCACCATGAATCATGGCAACTTTTAAATTTTGTTGTTGTAGATAGGCGTGAATTTCTTCCACTCGTGTTTTAGTATTAGCAAAAATGAGCACCAAATATGGGTCACCCATAGTAATTAATTTGTAAATTAATGCATTTTTACTTTTACCCTTAGTTGAAAGTAACCAGTTATCAACATCAGGATTGATTACTGACGTAACCGGTATTTCTTCAATGACTGGATTATTCATGTACTTACGCAAGAATGGACGTAATTTTTCTGGAATAGTTGCGGAGAACACCAACATTTGTAAATCAGCAGGTAAACTACCAGCGATTTTGTCAACTTGGTCCAAGAATCCCATATCAAGAGTCATATCTGCCTCATCGATGACAAATTGTTTAGCTGTATGAACATCTAGTGATTGAGCTGAAATTAAATCCCAAATTCTTCCTGGGGTGCCAATCACAATTTGTGGTTGATGA
The DNA here is from genome assembly GCF_005405445.1 of Paucilactobacillus nenjiangensis. Lineage (GTDB taxonomy): Bacteria > Bacillota > Bacilli > Lactobacillales > Lactobacillaceae > Paucilactobacillus > Paucilactobacillus nenjiangensis. Next base: position 2,638 of record NZ_BJEB01000080.1, on the reverse strand, counting down.
CGTTTCAATTGATCAATTTGACGAGCTTTATCTGTTCCACCAACATAGTTGTGCACAATTAAGCTGTCTGGTCCAAAACCTGCAATTTGTTTAGCAGCATCATAAATTTGATAAGCTAATTCCCTACTGGGAGTTGTGATGACAACTTGAACTGTGTTCGAACTTGCATCAATTTGATCGAAAATTGGCAATAAAAAGGCATGGGTTTTACCACTACCAGTTTGAGATTGTCCAATGACACTTTTACCCGCCTTAACAAGCGGAATTACCTTAGTTTGAACCGGCGTGGGTTCCCTAAATCCTAAATCAGAAATCGCATCATAAACATACGATTGAAAATTAAAATTTTTAAATATTTCGGCCATGTTATACCTCATTTTCTTTTGTTAACTGGTCTAATTGTGTAATAATTTCTTTCACTTCTTCATCATCTTTAGCCTTGGCTCCACTAGCTAATGGATGCCCACCACCATCATGAAGTTTAGCAATTTCATTAATTGGTTCACCTTTTGAGCGTAAGCGAACTCGATAACTCTTATCATCTTGTTGAACAAAAATTGCCCAAGAAACAACATCACTAATTTGGCCTGGCAAAGGCACGATTCCCGATGTACCAGAGTCTTTTAAATCAAATTTATCCAAAATTTCGGTGGTTAAAATCAAATACGCTGCCCCATGAGACATAATTTCAAGGTTCTCATAGACGTATGCCGATAATCTTGCTACCGGCAAAGGCATTTCATTTTCTTGTTGGCCAATCTTTGAGTTATCAGCACCTAGTTCCATTAAAGCGGCTGCAACTTTCATTGTATGGGCCGTTGTTGCTGGATAAAGATAGCGTCCTGTATCTCCGATAATACCAGCTAATAGAGCATGCGCCGCGTTTTGAGGTAACGTAAGTTCATCTTTAAAATGATGATAAAAATCATAAATAATTTCTGAACAACTTGATGCTTCAGTTTTCACTAGCATGATATCGCCATACGGTTCATCATTTGGATGATGGTCAATTTTAATTAACATATCACCCTGATCAAACCGGCGATCATCAATTCTGGGAGCATTGGCAGTATCAGTGACAATCACCAACGCATCATCAAATACTTCATTATCAATTTCATCCATTTCGCCAATCCAAGCAAACCCTGGAATCTTTTTTCCAACCATGAAAATTTCTTTTGTTGGAAATGAGACTTTTAAGATTTCAGCTAATCCCGTTTGAGAACCAATTGCGTCTGGGTCGGGGCGTTGATGCCGATGAATAATAATTTTTTGATATTTTTTAATTTTTTCTAAGATTTCTTCTTGTACATTCATATTAATTTATTCCTCTCTCTAAAGAGACATCGTGATAAAGTCCATTCTCCAGTATACCGTTTATTGATGTTGGTTTCAAAGGTTGTTTTATCAATGTTTAAATAATGGCAAAGTAATGTTTTCAAATGTAGCTGGGGATAGGTTCGTCACTGTAATTCCCAACAATCTGATTGCATCATCATTTTTAGGTAAGTCTTCGTAAATCTGATTTGCCAAAAAATATATTGCCTCTGGCGTATTATCAACAAACTCAGTTTGCGTTTCCCGCTTGGTTATCGTTGAAAAATCCTGATATCTAATTTTAAGGACCACGGTTTTACCATGTTTTTGGTTAGTGCGCAGCGCTTCTGCCACTAATTCGGATAAGTAAGTGAGCTGAGCTTGCGCACCCTCATCTGAATTAATTAACTGTGTATAGGTTCGTTCCTTCCCAATTGACTTACGATCTCGTTGATACTCAACTGGGCGGTTATCTTCGCCTCGTACACGCCGATACAGAATGTAACCCATTTTGCCAAATTTGGCCATCAGTTCCGCTTCCGACCTAGCATACAAATCAGCACCATTATCAATCCCCATATCATGCATCTTAGGCACTGTCTTCTTCCCAACCCCACGAAAATCTTCAATTGGTAATTTAAATAAAAAGAATTCCACATCATCAGGATTAATCACTGCTACCCCCGCTGGTTTTCGATACTCAGACGCCAACTTGGCCAAAAATTTATTATATGAAATGCCTGTTGAACAGGTTAATTTAGTTTCTTCGAATATTTCAGCTTGAAGGCGATGGGCTAAATCAACTGGATTGGTGATACCCTGCTTATTTTCAGTAACATCTAAATATGCTTCATCAAAAGCAATTGGTTCCACTTTATCAGTATAACGATGAAAAATTTCATGTACCTGAGCTGAAATGCGACGATATAAAGTAAAGTCCGGAGTTTTAAAGACGGCCTTAGGTTCTAATTCCAGTGCTTTGGCCGCACTCATGGCAGAATGAATACCTGCCTTTCTGGCGGCATAATTAGCCGTTGCAACAACGCCATGACCACCTGTTTTACGTGGATCCTTAGCAATGACCAATGGTTGCTGCCGCCATTCAGGGTGATCACGCATTTCAATTTGAGCATAAAAAGCATCCATATCAATATGGATGATTTTTCGTGTAGTATCAATATTGAGTTGTTGTTGCATAAACTCAGTCATGGTTTCTTCCTCTAAAAATGATTATAGCAAAAAACAAATCATAACCGCCCGTAAAACGGGTGGTTTGTTCATGGGCTATAAGCCCTATGTACTTGCCAGCGTCTCAAGGCGC
>NZ_BJEB01000079.1 GCF_005405445.1 Paucilactobacillus nenjiangensis | reverse complement strand
CCGCCGTATACGGAACCGTACGTACGGTGGTGTGAGAGGTCGGTAGCTGAACTAATCAACTGCCTCCTACTCGATTAAAAATATTTTTCTATAATCGGTTTCATAAGCCAACTCTCTCTGCGATGTCCATGATACTAAGCTGCTAAAGTGACAAGTATCAGTGGCTACGGTTAATCACGAATGATGAACGATTCAAATTTCAAATCATTCATCATTCGAAATCGCCATTGGAACTTGGCGAACTTTGCCGTAGTTCAATGGACGTCGTAGCAATCCTCAAGAGTTGAACGGCTTATGTCACAATTTCTTTTTATATCGATTCTAAACTAAATAATATTTTAACTGTGCAAAGATGTACAAACCGTGTTATGACAAGCGATTTTGTGCTAACGACATTAATTTAGGTTGACGGTCAGTGTCGAAAATGAGAAAATCATGAGAAATTAAGCTATATACATAGAACATGGAGTAAGCGATGAAAACATTATCTGAATTAAATGGTCGTGGAAAATATGTCATCATCAAGGTCCTCGGAGATCATAAGCTAGTTCGTAGATTGGCTGAGATGGGGATGATTGCCGGTAAGAGTATTACGATTATCACACCGGCATCCGGGCCCACTGGGTTGACAATCTTTTTTCAAGGTCAACGGTTAGCTATCAGTGATGACATTGCGGAACGGATTGTAGTTCGGAACATGTCGGATGAAGAAACTGCAGACTTACACTCGTTATCTGATTTGGCGATTAGTGATTCAGGTATTGTGACCAAGATGACAGGTGGCAAGGAGTTACGCAAACGTCTGATGGATATGGGACTTACAAAAGGAACGATGATTAAAGTTAACAATGTGGCACCATTAGGTGATCCAGTCGAAATTATCGTTCGTGGGTATAAATTAAGTCTGCGCAAAGCTGATGCCATTAACGTTCTGGTGGAGAAAGTGGGTGAGGGTTAAATGAGTACTTTTGCTTTAGTTGGTAATCCAAATAGCGGTAAAACGACTTTATTTAATGCGCTCACAGGTTCAAATCAACATATTGGTAATTGGCCGGGCGTGACGGTTGAACGTAAAGCTGGAAGTTTGAAACAAGACTCTGGCGTAGAAATTCAAGATTTACCAGGAATTTATTCGATGTCGCCATATAGTTCGGAAGAAATCGTGACGCGAAATTATATTCTCGAAACAAGGCTCGATGCTATCATTGATGTGGTTGATGCCACTAACTTGGAACGAAACCTCTATTTGACGTTACAGTTAATGGAAACGGGTGTGTCAGTCGTGATGGCACTGAATATGATGGATTTGCTGGATAAGCAAAAAAATCGCAGTATCAATATCAAGAAACTTGCCTACATTCTGGACATTCCAGTGGTGAGCATTAGTGCATTAAAAAAAGATAATGTTGAGAAATTAGTTACTCAATTACATAGTGAAATTAAAGGTTATACAACCCCACAATATGATCCGCGCTTAGAGTCAGCCATTGAAATGCTACAAAAGAAGCTGGTCGGGAAAGTACCAGATAATCAGGCACGCTGGTTTGCAATTAAATTGTTTGAGCGCGATGAAAACATTCTAGCTGAAATGCGTTTTTCAGATACTCAGCTCAAGGACATTAATAATATTATTAAAATGGCCGAACGAATTTTTGATGACGATAGCGATAGTATTATTGTTAATGCACGTTATGACTATATCGCACGAATTATTAATATGAGTGTTATAGATAACGACGATTTCACAATGTCGATGAGTGATCGAATCGACCGAATTGTCACCAATCGTTGGCTAGCCTTACCAATTTTTGTCGTCATTATGTGGGCGGTGTATTATCTATCAATTCAAACGATTGGGACAATTGGTAGTGACTGGGTTAACGATGTGGTCTTTGGCAATTGGGTACCTAACTCTGTGACCAATTTCTTGGAATTTATTAAAGTTCAGCCATGGCTAATTGGCCTAATTGTCGATGGAATTATCGGTGGCGTCGGGGCAATATTAGGTTTTGTGCCACAGATATTAATGCTATTCCTTTGTTTAAGCATCCTTGAAGATTGTGGCTATATGGCACGAATTGCATTTGTGATGGATCGAGTATTTCATCGATTTAATTTATCCGGAAAATCGTTTATTCCAATGCTGATTTCGACCGGTTGTGGAGTACCCGGAATCATGGCCACTCGGACGATTGAAAATGAATCTGATCGTAAAATGACCATTATGTTGACTACTTTTATGCCTTGCTCGGCAAAGCTGACAGTGATTGCATTAGTGTCAGGGACCTTCTTTCCACATAATTCATGGGTGGCACCAACATCATATTTTATGGGAATCATGGCGGTCATCTTCTCTGGTATTTTTCTAAAGAAAACGAAAATGTTTAAAGGTGACCACTCGCCATTTGTGATGGAATTACCAGCCTACCATTTACCTCGCATTGATAATACGTGGCGTGGTGTGTGGTCACGTGGTTCGATGTTCATTAAAAAAGCCGGGACCATTATTTTTCTTTCGTGCGTTGGAATATGGTTCCTATCGAGTTTCAATTTTAAAATGCAAATGGTTGATCAAAATCAGAGTATTCTCCGGTATATGGGGATGGTAATTGCCCCAATCTTTGCTCCACTGGGATTTGGTGACTGGCACGCTGCCGTGGCGGTGATTGCTGGATTAATTGCCAAAGAAAATTGTGTTACGACCTTCCATATTACTTTTGGTGGGGGAGCCGGATTTGCGAATACTTTACGTGCCGCTTATGCACCAATGGCTGGATTCGCATTTCTTGTCTTTAACTTATTGTGTGCACCTTGTTTTGCTTCAATCGGAACGATGTATAAAGAATTTGGCGATACTAAATGGACCTTACGGGCGATTGGTTATCAAACTTTAATTGCGTACATGGCTGCATTAATTGTTTATCAAACGTCGTTACTGGTGACTGGTGCCATTTCTGTGATTGGCGCCATTGAATTATTCACGGCAGTCGCCGTCATTGTTTATGGCTTATTCATCAAACGCGATAAGAGTTTAGATGATAATAATTTGGTTTATCAAAAGGAGGTAATCTAATGTCGACTATTATTGTTGCAGCAATTGTTTTTGCTGCCGTTGCTTATGTTGTCTATCGCCAGTTCTTTAGTGGTGCTAGTGGATGTGATGATTGTTCCAATGTTGGCTGTCCATTAATTGACCAGACTCAGGTTAGTAAAATATTAAATAAATAATATAGTGCTGAACAAATCGCACTACCTTGTGTAAATAAAAAATGATGTTTGTCCAAAACAATTGGATAAGCATCATTTTTTCATTACGTTCATTTTAATTTAATTTATTTCGAAATCGTGGCCGTCAAATCCAGTTTTGTCCGTCTCAGAAATTGGCCGAAGCACTTTGCACGGGTTACCAGCTGTAATCACATTGTCAGGAATATCATGTGAAACTACACTACCAGCGCCAATGATACTTCCTGTACCAATATGGACCCCGGGTAGAATTGAAACGTTGGCTGCAATCCAAACATTGTCTTCAATTATAATTGGTTTGGCGATACAGCCGCCATTTTTGCGTTCGATTGAGTCAAAAAGATGATTACTAGTATACAATCCAACTTTTGGTCCAAGCAAAACATTATTGCCAATCGTAATTGGAGCACCATCTAACATGACACAATCATAATTGGCATAAAAATTATCACCAAGCGAAATATTGCGACCAAACTCGCATCTAAAGTTGGGTTCAATGATAATATTTTTTCCAACATGTTTCAGCAGTGATCCTAATAAAGAGTTTTTCTTAGATATATTGGGTTCACTGTTCAGTTTTTGAGTTTTAATGGTTGCCAATTTACGCAATTCAACAAGGCGGGAATCCAAATCGTCATAAGATTGACCGGTTGCCATATATTTAAATTTATCTGTCAAGCTCATAGTGTAGCTTCTTTCGAGGTGTCCTTTTTGTATGAATTCAGTTTACCATGTTTTATTCAAATTTTAAGCGTAAAAAAAGCCTTGCAATCGTTTAAGAATTACAAGGCTTCAACACCTATTTATTTGCATTTCTTATCAAAATGTCGTCAATAATTGAAGAAAGTTTTACTTGTTGCATACTAGCTTCGGCATCTTGTTGTACTTTAGCATAAACATCATTGAGAGCATCTTGAATATTCCCACCTACGACACAGGCCGGATTAGTTTTTTCGTCAACGTGTAAAAAATTATGATCAATTTCAATTGCATTGTAAATGTCGAGTAGTGTGATTTGGTTAGTTGGCCGCGTCAGCTTTGGAGAAACTGATCCAGGCCGAGTTTCTAGTAAACCACCTTGAACTAAAGAGGACATCAAACGGCGAACTAAACTCGGATTAGATTCGATACTATCGGCGATTGCATTACTGGATAAATCACCGTCTTTGTATATCTCAACGTAAGACAAAACGTGCACTGCATCACTTAATTTGTGGGAATATTTCATAATATATACCTCAATGATTGTTAAATAATTGTTTTAAGTTGATCGCGTAATTCAGGAAGTGGGTGACCGAGCACATCTACTAAACCAGTTGATGGAACATCTAGGTTGCCATCGCGAATTAAAGTTTGGAACATTGTGACTAAAGCGGCAGTATCATCATCTAAACCGGCGTCTTTAAGCCCAGCAGTGTAGGCAGGGTCATCAATAGCAAGCACATCAAAGTTTTTGCCAGAAGCCGATTTAGTAGCAGATGCCAAATCAGCATAAGTAGCGAATGAGCCAGAAAATTCATAGATATCTTTGGCATTATCAGCAACTAATACCCTCGCCGCAGCTTCCGCATAGTATGCTTCAAGCGCCCAGCCTGCTTTTCCATCGGCCGCAGAATAAACAAATGGTTGTCCTGCAACAGCTCCTTTGATTGTACCAAGTTCATTTTCTAAATACCAGTTGTTACGTAAAAATGAATGTGCAATGCCAGCATCTGAAATTGCCTTTTCAGTGAAAGCGTGGTCTAAAGCAAGTGGAGTGGTGGCGTGTGTAGCATCCGGGAAACTGGTGTATGCAATGTATTTAACGCCGGCGTCTTTGGCAGCCGCAACGACATTGGCATGTTGTTGCTCACGAGAAACCTCAGCACCTGGTTGTGATGAAATAAATAATAACTTGTCGACGCCGGTTAGTGACGCCGTTAATGATGTTTGGTCCGTGTAGTCACCCTTACGAACGGTTACACCAGCTGGTACCAGTTCTTCAGCTTTTTCGGTATTGCGAGCTAAAGCGATGATATTGCTAGTTGAAACGAGTGAAGCTAAGGTTTTAAGCGCAACCTGACCAAATTTGCCAGTTGCACCTGTAATTGCATAGGTTGTCATAATAAAAATCCTTCTTTCGTCTTGTTACTTTCAAAGTAACTTTTGTAATTAATATAACCTGTTACTTTTAAAGTGTCAAGTGTAAAATTGAGATTGTAGTTATTAATATACGAAAATCGTTGCCACGAGTATAATAGACAACAAAATAAACATTGGGGGCAAATACATGGCAGTTAATAATGAACTGATTAAAGATGATTTATATGAAGCAGTAAATGGCGAATGGATCAAAACCGCCGAAATTCCAGCAGACAAACCAGCAACGGGTGGATTTAATGACTTAGTTGACGATATTGATAAACAAATGATGCAAGACTTCGATGATTTCGTAGCACAGGGAAACGTTTCTGGTGCGCTAGGTCAATCTGTGGAATTGTATCAATTAGCGTTGGACTTCAAGCGTCGTGAATCGGAAGGAAATGCTCCACTGCGAACTGTTTTACAACGAATCGAAGCGTTAAATTCACTCGCAGATTATCAAACAAATTGGGCCGATTTTATTTTGACTGGCTTACCTAGCCCGGTCAATTTTGATATTGATGCAGATATGAAAAATGCGACGGTGAATGCTTTATTTGTAGCCGCTCCAAAACTAATTTTGCCTGATAAAACTTACTATGAAGATGGTAATCCACAAAAAGAAGCACTGTTTACCGTTTATCGTTCGATGATGGAAAAGCTTTTGAAAGGTGCAGGATATAATGCTGCCAAAGCGACTGACATCATTGACAAGGCAATTTCTTTTGACGCGTTACTTGTTCCAAATGTAAAGAGCGCGGAAGAGTCAGCAGATTATAGTAAAATGTATAATCCACAGACGTTTGCTGAATTTACAGCACATAGTCAAACCGTTGATTTAGGCGCAGTGGCAAAACAATTAGTTGGTGCGGAACCAGAGAAAATTATTGTCATGGAGCCAAAATATTTTGAAGCAATTGCCGGCATATTAACTGACGCGCATTTTGCGGAATTCAAAAATTGGATAATCGCTAAGACAGTCGCTGGTTTGAGTGGCTATTTGACGGATGAATTGCGTGGCATTAGTGGCGAATACAGTCGTTCATTGTCTGGCAGTAAAGAACCCATGAAACAACAAAAATATGCATATTATTTAGCCAAAGGTGAATTTGATCAAGTCGTTGGCGACTATTATGGCCGCAAGTATTTTGGTGAAGAAGCTAAGAATGACGTTCATCAGATGGTTGAAAAAATGATTAGTGTTTATCAATCACGACTCACGAATAATACTTGGCTGGGCGAAAGTACCCGCGAGAAAGCAGTACTAAAATTAAGCAAGTTAGGTATTCAAGTTGGTTTTCCTGATAAAGTGGATTCTTTGTATGATCGTTTGATTGTTGACAATACACAACCATTATTAACCAACCTGTTGGCCTTTAATAAAATTGAAACTGCTGATATGTACAGTAAATGGAATCAGCCAGTTGAACGCGACCGTTGGGAAATGAGTGCTGCTACGGTTAATGCATATTACCATCCATTTAAAAATATCATTGTGTTTCCAGCTGCTATTTTGCAAGCACCATTTTATAGCTTAAAACAAAGCAGCAGCGCTAATTATGGTGGAATTGGAGCCGTAATTGCTCACGAAATATCACATGCCTTCGATAATAATGGTTCGTTATTTGATGAGTATGGTAATTTGAATAACTGGTGGACTGATGAAGATTCAAAACAGTTTAAAAATAAGGCACAGCAAATGATTGATCAATTCGATGGAATTGAATTCGCTGGTCAAAAAGTAAATGGTAAGCTCACGGTATCTGAAAATATTGCCGACGCTGGCGGGTTGAGTTGTGCTCTGGAAGCTGCTAAATCTGAAGCTGATTTAGATACTGAGGCCTTCTTTATTAATTGGGCAAAAATTTGGCGGATGAAAGCCACCGAACAATATATGCAACTCTTATTGTCTATCGATGTCCATGCTCCTGCTAAATTACGTGCAAATGTCCAAGTCCAAAATTTAGATGATTTCTTTACCACTTTTAACATCAAATCAGGTGACGCTATGTTCCTTGATGAGGGTGAGAGAGTGAAGATATGGTAGTGAGTGAGATAAGAGTGCGAAAACAATCGTTTAGATTGTGAGTAACTAACGAAAAATAATCGTAGTGCTGAATTTTAGCACTGCGATTATTTTAGTTAGGTGAGCAATCTGATTGTTTGAGCACGTTTCGACTATCCGTTAAGCGCATGAGCTGGCTCGAAGAGCACGTTTTAGCAAATCATGCTACAGGTATTCCCTATGTTCATTTTCTTCTTGCCTTATAGTTAACTCCAAGGTTTATAATAAAGGCAAATATTGGAGGAGTAGATATGGGAAAAGAACGGATTACGGCATTTGAAGATGCAATTTTAGCGATTATTATGACCATTTTAGTTTTGGAATTAAATAAGCCGGACCAGGTCACTTGGCATGGCTTGTGGCTGTTGCATGATAGTTTCTTTGCATACGCCATTTCATTTTTTTGGATTGGCCTAATGTGGGTATCACACCATAATAACTGGCATCATGTCAAAGTGATTAATATGCAAACCGGGTAGCGTCAAGAATCTTGTGTAAATGAAATGCCTTCGTACATATAATATGTATCTAACTTAAATAAATGATGCTTC
>NZ_BJEB01000078.1 GCF_005405445.1 Paucilactobacillus nenjiangensis | reverse complement strand
AATTATAGCACTTTTTATTAACACCATCTACAATAGCCCTTCGGGCAATAAAAAAGAGCAATCCATCACGTCCTTGACAGAACGTGTTTCCTTGCTCCGTTCCAAAAATGAAAGCGTTTGATACTTTGACCCGACTACGAACTAAAACCAATGAGATTCAATACTAGTCAGTGCTATAAATTACGTAGTTTAAGATTTCTCATTAATAATCCAATTTAATTACAAACTCTTTTTAAAATTGTTCGACATCATAAATTTCTGGAATATATCTAAACACGTCTGTAAATGGTTTCGAGTGTACGCAATCATTATGTTCTTGATATAACTTAGATCCATTTGAAATTGCGGATCCGACCATATCGAATAGATATTTATCATATCTTTGCCCTTTAAAACGACTATAACTTTGATTGAAATACTTTTCACCTGACAATCGTTGAACCAGCTCTTTTGCTGAATAGTCACGGCTAAAATACTCAAAGTGTAATAATACCCAAACTTCAAAATTTGTACTAGAAAGTATAATTGTGATATTGTTTGCCTTCGCATATTGATAGCATTGATGAACATCAGAATCGTTCATCGCATCTCGATCCAAAATAACATAACATCTATCAAATTTTTTGTTTCGCGGTAGGTTAGACCTCTTTGCTACTGCACTTTTTAATAGCGTCATACCTGTGCGGCCCAAAGAAGTAATATCAATTTTTTCAGTTTTTACATTTGCGCCATGATACTTACGATTGAGCATCTTAAAATATGCTTCTTCAGAACGTCCTTCACAATAAATCAAAATGATTTCTTTCGTTGGTAATTTTTTAGAATGCCGAACCAATTAATCACCCACCTTATTTCGACGTATTTGATTTAGCGTTGTCAACATGTCCTCTGTGCTTATTTGAGGAAGTGCTCCAAATCGTCCCTCTATATAGCGTTTCATAAAGCTAACATCTCTTCGAGTGGAATCTCTGGTGTCTTTAAAATCAAAAATAGAATTTAAAGTACTTCGTCCCTGAAAGTCTTTTTCCAAAAGATAGATTTGATCAGTTCGTACTTTAGAATCTAATAACTGTAATTCATGTGTAGTTAATATAAATTGATTTGTATTTTGTTCAGAATTAAATATTTTGATTAATGCACTTGATAATTCAAAATGAAGTGAATCATCAAACTCATCAAATAATAAAGTCTTACCATTTCCATTAAGTTGGGCATTAATAATAGATAGTGCAATTAACACAATTTTTTGGGTTCCTCTCGATTCTAATGCCAACGGCAAAGAGTATCTTTTTACAACTTTACCATCGTCTGAATATTGATTGTGAACCATATACATTTGTTTAGATACAGTGCGAAGCTCAGTCTCAGGAGAAATAACTTGTAACATTTCTTTCAATTTTGCTGGTAATTCAGGAATACTTTGTTCTTGAACTTGAACATCGACGATATTAAAATCAGCAAAATTCAAAAAGTTTAATAATTCTTCTTTAATTTCTACATCATTAATTACATCAAGTAAAGCATCCGGGATTTGCTGATCGTCAACAAAAATAAGATCGTTTTGAAACCATTTCAAAACATTAATTGCGTTAATATCATTAGCTTGTTGTGCTGTATAAACAAACAATGAATTTGGCTTAGTTAAATTACTATTTTCTTTAAAATTTTCAGGAATAACAATAAAATCTTGTTTATTTCTTTCAAAATAGATACTTTCTTTCTTACCCTTGAATGTTGATAACTTTTCATATCTAATTTCATCCGTAACAAAGGAAAATTCGTAAGAATAAACAATTTTTTTAAAATTGAACTTAACTTTAAATTCAACTGGTTCCATAGCAGTTTTATTGTTAAGTACAAAAGGACGATATTTAAGACTGTCCGTTACTTTTGTTGCATTGTTCAAGACCATGCTTTTCATTAAATGCAATGCATCGAGCAAGTTTGACTTCCCAGATCCATTCGCACCAAAGATCAAAATACTTTTTAATAACGAAGTTCCGTTTTCATCAAGTGTATTTGTTTTCTTTAGTCTTCTCAAATACTCGCCAGTTTCTGTCGATAACTGCATTGAGTCCTTAATAGAGGCATAATTTGTCACATTAAAATAAATAAGCAAACTAATCATCTCCTTCAATATTTAGTTTAACATATAATTACCCGTAATCACATAAAAATGTGATTACGGGTAATTATAACGATACAAAAAAAGCACCGCCCACATCACTGCGGATCGTGCTTGATTTATAACGGAGAAGGAGAGATTCGAACTCTCGCACGGTTTAACCCGTCTACACCCTTAGCAGGGGCGCCTCTTCAGCCACTTGAGTACTTCCCCCAAATAACCATAATACTTCTCATTATTACCATCAAAACGTAATTGGTAAAGCGGGTGACGAGAATCGAACTCGCGACAATAGCTTGGAAGGCTATGGTTTTACCACTGAACTACACCCGCAAACTTAAAACGTTTGCATGACATCAATCATATAATACTTTCGTGAAATGGTCAAAGTAATTTAACATCACGATTCCTACATGAGGAACGTGATTAAGGCCACCGCAACGAGTCCGGCGATGACAGACAACGCCATTGAGCGCGTCATGTACGTGATAATAATGACAATCACGGCGGCGATAATCTGGTTAACGTGACCAAATAAGTGAAATGAATACGATGCGGTATCAATGAAGATACCCTTAATAACCAGAGCAGTAAATAAACTGACTGGCACGTACTTCATCCATTCGTTGAACCATTCTGGAATTTCGCGTTTAGTAAAGAATCGCATAGGAAAGTACCGCGGAATAAAGGCGGCAATTGCGGCTAAGAAGATTAGCAACAAGTGATCCCAGCTATCCATTGTGCTGTTCACCGACTGAGCGACAACCGGTGCATTGAGTAATAAATTATTCATGAGGGCCCCCGTCAGCTTTCATTCTTATCTTCGATTGTCTTGCGCGTCATCGCAGGACCACGAACCTTACCAAACATCCAGCGTTCGGCTTTAGTCCCGGTATGACGTAAGCGAGATTCAATGAAGAAACCAACGAATGAGGCAAGCAGTGTTGAGATAATAATCCCGATGGTACTCTTAGTTGCTACTAAACAAACAGCAGCTAACACTGCGGACAATAGGCCGATGATTAGAGTCAGACGGTTACGGACCTGCATCACAATCATGTATAAGAACAAGGCAGTCAACGCAAAGTCAACAATTTCCAAGTTAATTGAAATAGCACTTCCGACCAAACTACCAACCAAGTTGGCCGCAGCCCAGGAAATCAATGAATAATGTTCCACCATCAACGCCTGACGTGGTGTCCAGTTTTTGTCGGTGGCAAATTTTAAATAGTTAATTGCATAGTTTTCATCGTTTAATGATACCGAAAATAGCCATATAAAGCGTTGTGGCTGATTTTTCATGTATTTAGATAGACTTGACCCTAACAAAGCATAACGTAACTCTAAAAAGAATAACGTCACGACAATTGATAACATTGGTGCATTGATGGTCAGTAATGATGCAATTAAAAATTGAGCACCACCCGAAAAAACCACAATTGACACTAAAAAAGTCATAATGAAATTAAAGCCAGCCGCATGGAGTAAAATCCCACACGCTAGGCCTATTGGAAGATAACTAAGACACAATGGCATTGAAATTTTCAATACCGCCAACCAATTTGGTTCTTCTCTTTTCAAGAATGTTCCCCCACTGAGGTCTGTTTTAAGCGACATTAATCAAATTCTTTGAAACACAATCAACACTCATTTTATCACGTTTTTTTTAATGTGAATAGACGTGATTATACCGGGCTTTACCTGTGTATATTTGAATAAAACCAATTCACGAACGAACCGGATAATCCCACAATATTATCGGTATAAAACCGGCTAATCACGAACTATCGAGTGCGATTAATTGAGAGAGTCCGTTAATTAACAGACTAAATTTATTCATATGGTTGAATTAATCGTTTGGAAACAATCACCTTTGGTGAATTGTTGCAGTTTTCAGATCTTTGGAACTGGGATTCATTCCACTGTTCATTCCGTTTAACTTCAAATAGCTTATGGATCTAAACCATCCATTCGCCATTTGTTGTTAATCCTCGTGAACACCCGTGGAATTCATCAACTTGTTCTTAATACCCAAACACCGCTCTCCAACCACGGACAAAGATATTAGCTTGTGCATCTGCAGCTTTTGCTTTAAGACTGATTTTGGCACCAGTACCATCAATAAAGGTCATGTTGTCACCGCTAAGGGAAACTTGACCAATAGTTTGGTTCTTTTTAATAGGTGCAATTAGCTTACCGTTCTTATCTTTCAACGCTGACTTATAAAGGAACTTGTGTGACAGATTTTGAACACTGGTTCCGGTACTGAGCCATAAGGTTGTCTTACCAGCAAACTGAGTTTTCAGTTTAACGGTTTTACCATTCGGTACGGTGACCGTGGTAGCTTTGGCAAACGACGTGGACGAATCAACCGTAGTTGGAATGTACTTACCAATCACGTAATTAACAAGATTAGCTGTTTGGGTGTAACGACTCGTGTCATTCGCATGCAAAATCACCGTGATGATACGATGTCCCTTGTAAGTCCCTGTACCGACAAACGATTGACCGGCCGCATCCGAAGTTCCGGTTTTTAAACCATCCATCGTGTAATTAGTCATTGCACTCGCATTACCTGGTAACATTTCATTCAAATTATCCATTGTCGTCGTATCGAACATTTCTGACTTAGTGGCCGTAATCTTTAACACGGCAGGATAATGCTTAATCACGTATTGTGAAATTTTAGCTACATCGATGGCGGACATTTCATTTTCAACACTATCAGCCATCCCGGGCACTTTTAAAATATCCAGATCACTATTTTGTAAACCGACAGCATTATAAATCTTCGCATCATCCACACCAATTGCTTTGGCCTTTGCTTGCATCTTTTTATTGAACGAAGTGACCGTATCACCATTCATTGTACTCAATGCCAACGTGGCGCCATCAGCCGACTTGATTAAGGCGGCATGAACTAATTGTTTCACCGTATACTGTTGGCCTTGATTAAGCACAATATTCGATAATGCGGTATCTGCTGAAACAGCCGCAATTTCTGGACTAATCGTCACTTTGGTATCCCAGGAAATTTTACCTGCTTGAATTTCGTCTAAAATCACGGAAACTGCCAAAATCTTGGAAATTGAAGCAATTGGTAGCACCTGTTTGGCATTTTTTTCATATAAGATTTGACCAGTCGTCGCATCAATCGCTAGAGCGGCACTAGCGTTAATCTCTGGTTGGGTGTCATCGGCCTGGGCAATGATGGTGCCAAAGCCCGAGCTAAAAATAAGTAAGGCACTAAGAATACTGATGAGCCATTTTTTCATGGGTGTTTTCTCCTAGTAGAAGGGCTCTAGCAAATACATGCTACAGCCCCCGTTAATTGATATTTTAATTTTTTTCTGGTGTGTAATCTAATGGCAAAGTTACCACAAAGCTGGTTTGTTTGTCGTTTGACTCGACGCGCACGGCACCGTGATGCATATCGACAATTCCTTGGACAATCGCTAAGCCTAAGCCAGTTCCCCCGGTGGCTTTGGAACGAGATTCTTCGACACGGTAGAATCGTTCAAATAAATGTATCTGTGCATCTTCGGGAATCTTGGCACCATCGTTAGTCACACAAACTTCGACTTGTTGATCCTTTTGTTGCGCCGTTAATTTGATGTAGCTGGCATTTTGGCCGTACTTCAAGCCATTGGCGATTAAATTACTAAATAAACGCCCGAGCTTCTCGGCATCGGCTTCAATCATCAAGTCCGTGGGCTTAGTGTCGGCGGACATGGAAATCCCCTTCTTGCTGGCTTCGAGTTCAAAACTAGCGGCCAGTTGTTCTAACATCTGATCTAAGTTGACACTCATAATGTTAATGGGAGCACTGGTTTGCCGCACCTTGGTGTATTCAAACAAATCTTCCACTAACGATTTCATTTGGGTCGCCTTTTCGTAGGCCGTGTGCGTGTATTTCAGCAAATCTTCTTGACTATGGTATTGTTTATCCTCAATCAAGCCTAAGTAGCCAATAATTGACGTTAATGGTGTTCTCAAGTCATGACTGACATTGGTAATCAGCTCATCTTTAGATTGTTCAATCTTGCGTTCATCATCCATCGATTGAATGGCACTATCAACCAGTGAGTTAACACTGGTAATTACTTGTTGTTGCCCACCACGGACGCGGAATGGAATCCGGTGATCAAAATGGCCTTGGGCAATATAGTGTAATTCGCGAATGATATGTTGCAATTGATATTGCGCATACCGACGACGTAACCGCCAAATCAGTACCCAAATATCGATTAGGATTAAAATCCCAATCATCCAGCGTTGATAACTCCAAATTTGAGTGTGATAAGGACCAATTTGCAGTGATTGTTTAATAATAAAAATGCCATTTTCTAATCCCGGATTACTTTTAATCGCAAAATCTGTCATTACAATCAACGACACATTCAACAAAAAGAGAAGGATTACGGTACTAATCCCCTCAAATATCAATGAACTTCTTTCTCCAGCTGTTAGTTTCAAGTTACTTCTCCCACTTCTATGTAAATGTTAACCATTTCAGGTTAACAAGGTAATGCTAAAAATCTTTAAGTTATCTTGCTATTTTAAAACGTGTCTTTCACCACAGACAACTCACCTAACACTGCTTTCCTAGATTCCAGCAAGCGGAATCTTCGTCAATCATCGTTAGAAGCTCGTTGCCTGCCCGCGGTGATCCACACTCTAGTTTCCAAACGTGCTCCAAGAAACAAATCACTCCGCCTAATTTGAACTAACTAGTAAGCCAAGAACGCTACCACATTAGTTGTCATTAGTGCTCAAGATTTACCGTTTCTTGTTGCACTTGTAATCATAATCGTGATTCCAGCCACTGCTCTATGCGTATTGCTTGATTATCACGTAAGCTAAGCTCACTTACTTTAGATAATCTTTGCAATTACTCAAGAGCAAATCGTGGCTGTCATCACTCTATTTTTAATGACTCTCTATCTTATATCCAACGCCCCAAACAGTTTCAATCACTTTTTCACCGTTGGTAGCTTCTTCGATTTTATCACGAAGATGACTAACGTGAACCATGACTGTCTTGGCAGAGACAATACTTTCTTGTTGCCAAACTCGTTCAAAAATATCATCAGCTGAGAAGACACGGTTAGGATGACTGGCAAGCAGATATAAAATCCCAAATTCTAAGGCAGTCAATTGAATCGTTTCACCATTGATGGTTTTTACTTCGTGTGAGTCCTTGTTGATAGTTAATGAACCAACATCTAAGATATCAGGAGTGCTGTTAGTTACGTCATTAGAACTACGACGTAACAGTGACTTAACCCGTGCCATCACTTCAAGTGGATTAAATGGTTTGGTGACGTAGTCATCTGCACCAGTAATCAAGCCTTGAATTTTATCCATATCAGCAGTTTTAGCTGACAAGATTAAGATTGGAATCTGTGAATCTTTCCGTACTTGCTTCACAACTTCAATACCGTCCATTTCAGGCATCATAATATCCAAAATGATTAATGCGATATCTGGATTCGTATTGAGTTTTGTTAAGGCTTCTTTACCATCATAAGCAGTAACGGGATCATAGCCTTCGTTCTTAACGTAGATTCCTAGTAATTGAACAATTTCTTTATCATCATCGACGATTAGTACTTGCATAGTTTTTCTCCTTACAACAATTGCGAGTCAAGAGTCCACTCTCGCATTATTTATACCAATTGATAACATTATATTACTACAAATAGCAAAAAAGCCCGAATGATAACGGACTTAATAAAATATTTAGGTTAATCGGTGGTAAATTCACTGTTTCCTGTGCCACTATCACCGCTCCCGGTATTATCGCCTGTACTTGGCGTTTCTGGTGTTGTATTCTCGGTGCTGCCACCACTATTACTAGTTCCATAATTACTACCAGCGGAGTTATTTGAATAACCTGTACCACCACTATAAGAACTACCGGAGCCCGTGCCGCCGTTCGTCGTTGTGGTTGTACTGTTATCTGAAGTGGTGTCAGCTGAATCTGCCGTTGCACTTGAACTGCTACTTGCTGAATCACCCGAAATCTTGATTGATTTTGTCACTGAAGTATCACCACGTGTCAGTGGATGTAAGCTGATTCCTGAGACAACTTTTAAGAGAGGGTATAATGAATAAATCATCTCTCAAAAGGAAGGAATTT
>NZ_BJEB01000077.1 GCF_005405445.1 Paucilactobacillus nenjiangensis | reverse complement strand
TAATTGATCTTTTTCAGTTCATATACGTTATTAAATAGGCCTGTAGCCATGCTTTATTAAAATAAAAAACCATTAGAACGAGGTTTCCCTTGACTAATGGTAGAAAATAAACCACAATCGCCCCATGCGATTGTGGTTTATTTACATCCATATTAATCTGTAATAATTTCGTGGATTAATTTGATTGGTTCAGCAGCATCCCCAATTAAATAATTATCACGAATCAATTGTTCAACTTTAGTGATATCTTCTTGGTTACTGTAAACTGTCAGTAAGGTATCACCCTTTTTGACTTGGTCACCAACTTTGTGACTCAAAACAATCCCAACTGAATAATCAAGCTTGTCTTCTTTGGCAGCACGACCGCCTCCAAGTAACATGCTGGCTACGCCAATTTCGTCAGCCGTAATTTGACTCACGACTCCATCTTTTTCAGCTTTGATGTCAATCTTGTATTTAGCTTGTGGCATGATTGAATAATCATCAATCACCCGGGTATCGCCACCTTGCATTTCAATCATTTGTTTGAATTTTTCTAAGGCTGACCCATCATCGATAGTAGCTTGTAATTTTTGACGAGCTTCGTCTAAGTTAGCAGCTTTCTTGCCTAAGACAGCCATTTGAGAACCTAATGTCAAAATTAATTCAACTAAATCGGCAGGTCCTTTGCCCTTCAGAACATCAATTGATTCTTCAATTTCAAGAGAGTTACCAATCTTATCACCAAGTGGTTGGTTCATATCAGAAATAATCGCCATACTCTTTACTCCAGCTCCATTGGCAATTTCAACCAAGGCATGGGCCAAGCTTTGTGCATCGGCTTCTTCTTTCATGAAGGCACCACTACCGGTTTTAACATCAATCACTAACGCATCTGTCCCTGAGGCTAATTTTTTACTCAAAATCGAGCTAGCAATCAATGGAATTGAATCAACTGTGTCAGTTACATCACGCAATCCATAAATCCGGGCGTCAGCTGATGCAATTTGGCCTGTTGCACCGACAATTGCCAAGCCTATTGATTGGACTTGATTAATGAATTCTTCTTCGGTTAACTCTACTCGAAAACCAGGAATGGCTTCCAATTTGTCCAAGGTTCCACCAGTGTGACCTAAACCACGACCAGAAATCATGGGTACGGGAATCCCTAACGCTGCTACCATGGCTGCCAATGGCAAACTAGTTTTATCACCCACACCACCGGTAGAATGCTTATCAACTTTAATGCCATCAATCTTTGATAAATCTAGTTGATCACCAGATTCTAGCATGGCCATCGTTAATTTAGTTTGTTCAGGTGCAGTCATTTTTTGAAAATAAATGGCCATTAACAGTGCACTAATTTGATAATCAGGAATCGAACCATCTACAACTCCATCAACGAAGAATTGGATTTGTTCATCGGTCAGAACCCCACCATTTCGTTTTGCATCGATTACATCTAACATTCTCATTGTTCATTATCCTCCTTGTGTTAGCGGTTACATTTTGTTGTTAAAAATAAGGACGTTAAGAGTCACGTCCTCATTTTATTTTCAATTAGTTTCGATAATTAATAAGTTGTTGCGCCGTATGTTGATCAATAATCAAAGTGTTGGCGTATTTACCACGTAGAGCCGCATCAATTGCGGCGACTTTAGCTTCACCGGTAACGACCAAAATGGAGTGATCTTTAGTCGTCAAATCTGACAGTTGAATACCAATCGTGCGTTGATTAATTTCATCGCACACAATTTTGCCGTCCTCATCAATAAATCTAGAGAAGACATCCCCAACTGCATGGTCTTGCAAAAACTCAATTTCGTCTTCGGCAAAATAGTTTAAGTTCAAGACCAACGCGCTGTCACGTACAGTTCCGACAGTAAAGACTGCAATATTAGCTTTTTTACCTAACTCAATCAAATGTTGAATATGGCGTTCTTTTTCAACTAGGTCTTTCGTCATCTTTTGATCAAAAATTACTGGCAGTGGCAAATATTGAGGAATTGTCCGAAACGCGGCGGCAAAGGCATTGATACTTTCAAAGGCGTAAGTGTGGTGTTTAGAATACGAAACACTACCTTTGAGTTGCACCACCGAGACGTCCGTGACTTCATCCTTCACATTTAAATGATTCGCGATGGAATGGATGGTTTTACCCCAGCCAATTCCAATCGTATCGTGATCGCCAACCAAATCAGCTAAGTAATCGGCGGCGTACTGACCAATCGCGTCTAGCGAAGAACCAGCACTCACCGTTTGAACGGGCACCACGTGGGCTTCATTCAATTGGTAGCGTGCTTTAATTTTAGCTTCCAGTGCTGCCGAGCTTTCGACCGGATCCATGATTTGGATCCGAATCAAACCACTTTTTTTGGCCGCTTGAAGTAGTCTTGAAACGGTTGGTCGAGAAATCCCCAATTGAGCAGCAATCTGATTTTGACTCAGTTCTTGTTCATAATACATTCGCGCAACTGCGATACTTTGTTGAATTTTATCCTTTTCAATATCCATTGGTTTGGCCTCAACTTAGCTTAATTTTATTTACAGTAGTTCATTATAAGACAGTCCAAGCCAAGAAACTAATCAATCTAATGATTAGCCACGAATCCCAGTTTCAAGCGAAACTTTCATCATATCGGTAAAGGCTTGTTCACGATCGTGTGGTGAAGCAGATTCACCTGTCACTAAGTTATCGCTACAAGTCAAGATACTCAATGTCTTGATGCCATATTTAGCACCAATTAAGAATAATCCGGCCGATTCCATTTCAGTGGCGACACAACCATAGTCAGCTAATTTCTTCATGTCTAATTCATCATTATAGAAACGATCAGCAGCAAAGATATTTCCCACTCGAACTGGTACATCCATCTCTTGTGCCACATGATAAGCTCGGTCAAGTAACTCAAAGTCTGACAATGGAGCGTAATATACGCCAGCCCCAAACGTATTGGCGGTCACAGCTGAATCCGTGGTGGAACCTTGGCCTAAAATAACATCACCAATTTTGACATCTTCACGCATCCCACCGGCGGTACCAACCCGGATAATCGTTTTAACACCGTAAAATTTGATTAGTTCGTTAGCATAAATTGACAGTGAAGGAATCCCCATTCCACTACCTTGAACGGAAATCTTTTTACCCTTATATGTTCCTGTATAACCAAACATATTCCGGATGGAACTGTATTGATGAACATCTTCTAAGAAGTTTTCAGCAATAAACTTAGCCCGTAATGGATCCCCTGGAAATAGAACTGTTTCAGCGATTTCGCCATCTTTTGCACCAATATGTGTACTCATAATTTATCACTCCTCGGATTATTTAAGATCAGCTAAGAAACTTGTGCCTTTGACATTGTTAACACCAAAATTATCCAAAATAGTTGCACCAAAGTCTGAGAATGTTTCGCGCACACCTAATGATTCACCGATTTGCTTGAAACTTGGTGAATAAGCTAAGACAGGTACTAACTCACGGGTGTGGTCAGTGCCACGGAAACCAGGATCATTACCATGGTCAGCGGTAAGCATTAACAAATCGTCATCTTTTAATTGAGCCAAAACTTCACCCAATTGTTGATCAAATTCCATTAATGCAGCACCGAAGCCCTTTGGATTACGACGATGACCGTACATGGCATCAAAATCAACTAAGTTCGTAAATGAGAAACCGTTGAAATCTTGGCCCATCGTTTCCAAAACATGTTCCATACCGTTATGGTTGCTTTCATTGTGATATCCACGAGAAATACCGTGACCTGAGAAAATATCATTGATTTTACCAATCCCGATTACTTCATAGCCAGCATCTTGGAGACGGTTCAAATCAATGTCACCAGTTGGTTCCAGGGTGAAATCACGACGGTTAGCCGTCCGAGTAAAGTGATCTTTGTCAGGTCCAACATAAGGACGCGCAATAATCCGACCAATCACATATGGTGGTTCATTCACTAAACCACGTGCGTATTCACAAATCTTATAAAGTTCTTCCAATGGAATAATATCTTCGTGAGCGGCAATTTGAAGTACTGAATCGCCAGATGTATAGACAATCAAAGCGCCAGTTTTCATCTGTTCTTCACCGTAATCGTGAATAACATCCGTGCCGGAATATGGTTTGTTGACAATTACGTCACGTTTAGAAAAATCCTTCAACTTATCAATTAAGTCAGCGGGGAAACCATTTGGAAATAGTGATAAAGCGTGTTCGACGGGTAAGCCCATCATTTCCCAATGGCCATCCATACTATCTTTACCAGCTGAAATTTCACGCATCTTGCCATAATAGGCTAATGGTTTGTCAGCTGCGGCGACGCCTTCAATGGGTGTTTCACGCAAATTAGAAATCCCAAGCTTTTGCAGATTAGGAATGTCTAAATTACCTTCATAAAATTCACCAACATGGCCCAATGTATCTGAGCCGACATCACCAAACTTATCAGCGTCTGGTGCAGCACCCGTTCCAACTGAATCCAAAACAATTCCGAAAACACGATTGTACTTCATTATTGCACTCCCTTTATTTACTATTTAGTACTTGGCTATGATTAGCCTTCATTTTCTTTCAAAATTTCAACACTGGCACTCACGCCTAAACGACTGGCACCAGCTTCAATCATGGCGTAGGCTTCTTTGGCACTATGGATACCACCAGAAGCTTTAACACCCAAATCAGGTCCAACAGTTTCACGCATTAATTTAACATCAGCTACTTGAGCACCGGCAGTTGAGAACCCAGTTGAAGTTTTAACAAAGTCGGCTCCAGCGGCAACAGATAATTTACATGCACGAACTTTTTCTTCATCGTTTAATAAAGCGGTTTCAATAATAACTTTCAAAATAGCTTTTTTAGCATGAGCGGCATCGGCCAAGGCTTTAATATCAGCTTGAACAGCGTCATCATGATGTTGTTTTAATTCACCAATGTTGATCACCATATCAACTTCAGTAGCGCCTTTGTCGATTGTATCGTTCACTTCAAAGACCTTTGTGGCTGTGGTATTGGCACCGAGAGGGAAACCAATTACAGTACAAACATTGACAGTTGTGCCCTTCAATTCTTTGGCAGCTAATTCTACCCAATATGGATTGATACAGATTGAAGCGGTATTATATTTTTTTGCTTCAGCGAGTGTTTCTTCGACTTGAGCTTGTGTGGCATCTGCTTTTAAGAGTGTGTGATCCATGTATTTTGCTAATTCTGCGTTTGTAAGTTTCATTTTTGAAACCCCTTTCATTTTTGATAAATCAAGCTTAACAAATCTTTGAGCAAATGTAAAATAATTTACTGAAATTATGTTCAGAGTGCTTTTCAGAATTTTAAGTGTTGTTTACCATTTCACAAATTGACATTTGTTTACGTTATGTATAATTCGCTTGTCTTAAATCTACATATTTATTGAATTTCAATGAAATAAAAAAATCACCACTGATAGCAAATTGCTGTCAGTGATGACTGTAATTAAATATTAATTTTTATCTTTCTGAATCTAAGAATCGTGAACAATATGCTGCCAAAATGGCACCAATTTCTGGAGCTAAAATGTAGACCCAGATGTGTGACAAAGCACTACCACCAGCAAAGATAGCAGGTCCGAATGAACGGGCTGGGTTTAATGAACCACCAGTCAGGTTCAAGGTTGCAATAATCAAGAAGGCTAACGTAATACCGATTGTTAAGCCGGCAAAGTCACTGTTACCATGATCGTTGCTCGTGACGTTTAAGATGACCATCAAGAATAAGAATGTAGCTAAGGTTTCGACAATAATTGCGGTAACTGAATTAATCTTGGGGAAATCTGTTTGTCCAAGTGCAGTAGCTGACAGGTGCAAGGCTTTAACAAAGTAAAGCACGAAAGCGCTGGCCGCAGTGGCACCAATAAATTGAGCGATGATGTAAAAGATTGCATCCCCGACTTCAATCCGACGATTGATTAGCATGGCAGTCGTAACAGCTGGATTAAAGTGCCCACCTGAAATTCCACCAAATGCATATGCTGATACAGTGATGGCTAACCCAAATGATAAACCAATGGCAAGAACGTTGCCCTTAGCAATCACTACGGTGGCCGTCCCTAGGAATACCAACATAAAAGTTCCTAAAAATTCTGCAAAATATTTTCTCATAATAAAATAAATCCTCCCTTGTTTATTAACACTTACAATTGTACAAAAGGAAATTTACCTATGCAAGGCCATTAACTGTTCAAATTTTGTCAATAATTTAAAAAAATCTGAACAATAATATTTTCAGAGCCTTGATATCACAAGATTTCCGCACGTGTTGTGGCATAAATAGATATTGTAGTCCATTCTTATCTAAAGTGTATGACTGACAAAATAGCTGTGAATTATTTCTTATCATTGAATTGTCCCTAAATTTTCGATGTTTTGTTGTTGTCACATGCCCCGTGGGTTTGGTACATTGAGTAAAATACAAAAAAATTCAAAAAATCAGGAAACCAAATGTCATTATATATTAGCAATATCAAATCAGCAGTCATAATTTTTCCATTCTTAGCGGCTTTCATCACGCTGCCGTTATTAGTCATTGAGTATCGCCATTATGGAAGTTTCACGTTTAAGCGGGCCTTTGTGCTGTACACGATGATTTTTTACCTGTTAGCGGCGTACTTGATGGTCATTTTACCTTTGCCGTCGATTGAATCGGTCTTTAAAATGACTTCGGCAAGAGTACAACTGATACCCTTTAACTTTGTGCATGATTTTTTGACAGAATCTGGATTTTCATTAGTCCATCCGGGCACCTGGGTTGGATCGTTAAAAACGATTTCGTTTCTCCAGCCAGTCTTCAATATATTACTCATCATTCCGTTTGGGTTTTATATTCGCTATTACTTCCGACTTTCATTTAAGAAAACCATCTTAGCTTCATTTTTGCTGAGTCTATTCTTTGAATTAACTCAATTATCTGGACTATATTGGATTTATCCTCGTTCATATCGTCTCTTCGACGTGGATGATTTAATGATGAATACGCTCGGTGGCACCTTTGGCTGGTTGCTGGCACCGATTATCGCTAAGATTTTCCCTAATCGTGACAAACTTGATAGTTCCAGTTATAAAAGAGCCGAACATGTCGGTTGGCTCAGACGTTTGGTTGCTTTATTTATTGATTACATGATTGTTTCGACGATTTGTAGTTTGATGATTGAAGTTTTCTTCTATATGATTGGTCACCGTGGCATGGCCCACACGCCACTCTTTAATTATATTTTGCCCATTGCGATTGTCCTGATTCTGGTACCAATGGTGACGGAAGGACAAACCTTTGGTAAATCAATTGTCCACATCAAGATTACTAACTTTTATCCGGGCAAGCTTTCTCGACTGAGAATTGGCATGCGCCAAGCCTGGATTTACTACTTCACGTTACCAATTAGTATTGCCTGGTTAAAACAAGCTAAACTAATTTTGACGGTCGAATCTGCCCGAACCAAATTAAATGCCTTTGTACTCGTGATATTAAGTGCGATTGTGCTCGGCTTTGTCTTTGATTTTCTGGCTGCGTTAGTTACACGCCGAGACCGCTTATTTTACGACTTAATCGTGCATACGAAGCAACAAAATACCTTGAAAAAGCGCGGTAGAAAATAGTGCCAAAAAAATCCACTTCACGAATTCACTCGTGAGGTGGATTTACTATTATAACGTATCGCCTAGTTCTGGGAACCAGACTTTAATTTCGCGTTCAGCTGACTCGGCACTATCAGAACTGTGGACGACGTTTCGAATCAAGCCATCAGCCCATTCACGTCCAAAATCTCCACGAATTGTCCCTAGTTCAGCTTGTGTAGGATTAGTCCCACCAGCCATTCGATGGAACACTTCTACAATATTAGTGCCTTGCGCCACAATTGCAGTAATTGGACCTTCCTGCATATAAGTCGTAATTTCTGGAAAGAAAGGCTTGTCTGCTAAGTCCGCATAATGATCCTTCAATTGTTCCATGGTAGCGTTTACAATTTTTAAGGCCTCAATTGTATAACCACGTTGTTCAAGTCGCGTGATTACTTGGCCAATATGCCGTTGTTTCACACCATCTGGTTTCACTAATACTAACGTACGTTCTTCTGCCATCTCGTCATCCCCAATCATTTATTACAACAATTGTACAACGAGTGCTCGTGGTAACGCAATCAAAACTAATATCAAATGTTTTCTTTGTGCAAATTATAGTAAATACTATATACTCATTAATGTAGATAACTATAAGAGAGGGGTATTATGAAACGCCATTTAACCATTACTGCAATTTGCTTTTTTATCATTTATATTATTATCATCACCGTTTCAGCTTGGATTGAAGTCAATATTTGAGACAGATTTTAAGAGACATTCAGAACCGCGTTTACCTTCCACAGCTCAAATAAATCATTAATCGCGATTAATAACTTATT
>NZ_BJEB01000076.1 GCF_005405445.1 Paucilactobacillus nenjiangensis | reverse complement strand
TTTCACATAAACAATTATCAAATATAAAAAAAACAAAAAACCGACCAAAAATTCTATTAATTATAGAATTCTTGGTCTATTTTTCTATAGCTGGTTAGTTTTTTCCCAGCCACTATTTTTTATCCAATCGGATCATTCCATACGAATACTGGTTTAGTGGGACCATAGATTGCTTTATCGTGACCACTGACCCAGGCCCAGTTTTGATTACCGTAATCAAAGTGCCACCACTCATCGAAGTAGTGAGTGAAACCAGAGTCAGTCATGATGTGATATAACAGCCGTCGATTTTCCATATATGAGATTTCTAAATCAGTTAATTTTTCATCGGCTTCGAGTTTTTCCTCGTAATAGGTTGCGCGGGCTTTCTTGGTGCAATCATCAAATGGCGTGCCGAATTCAAGGGGAATGCCGAATTGGTTGACGATGGTTAGGTCGACTGAACCACCAGTGTTATGAGGAGAAGGTTTCAGTGGGTCGGATGAAGGTGGAGCAACCGTTGTGCGAGTCCGCGTGAGGAGCTCGGCTTCACTTAATTTAGGGTTATCATCACGTAATTGTTCTTTGAGGGAATTGAAGAGACTGAGCTGAGTTTCATTGGAGCGCCAAGAATCAAGTAAGACGAACTTATAACCGTCAGGTAAGAGCTTGGTGGCTTCAACAATTTTGAGATAGACGCTTTTGCGCATCATGATGGGGAGGATGGATCCAGGGAGTTGCTGGATATAATATTCGGGACTACTGAGAATCTTTTCGGGGAAAAATTCGGCGTTAATCAGGGGCTCATGAGTTTCGGTGATGATGGGTTCGTGAGATTTCACCCAATCCCAGGGTGCTTTGGGAATGGGGATGGGAGTTTTCTTAAAATTATTATCCATATTAATCGGTCCTTTGAGTTAATTGTTCGATCTCAGTTTCAACAGGTTCAACAGTTTTTCGAGTGATGAAGTAGCACACCAGCCCAATGACAATCCAAGCACCTAAAATGACATATTCATAGGGCCAGACTAACGACACGAGGGTTCCTGGGATCACAGTCGCTAACGCAATAATTAATGCAATTGCGCCACCTAATGTTGGCCAGAATAAGTGCTTATTGCGAAACTTGCCGACTAGTTCAGGATGAGCTTTGCGAATCTTACGAAGACATAAGGCATTAAATGACCACGCGAGCGCGACTAAGAAACCACCCATATCTAGGAAGTAAACGACCGCTCCTTTACCTAACCAGCCCAGTCCAAGCACAAGAACTAAAGTAGCCCATAATGCGCGCGTTGGAGTGTGATATTTGGGATGCACATGATTGAAATAACTGGGGAGGACGTTTTGCCGAGCTAAGGAAAAAATCAGTCTCGGAGCTGACGAGAAGAAAGTTAAGAAACTGGTTGCTAACCCTAAAAAAGAAATCGTATACGCCGCAATACTAAGAATCGGAAAGCCCGCCGCTTTAAATGCGGAGATAGTTCCCATTTCCATTGTTGCGGTTTTCTCCCATGGGTAAACCCAGGCCGAAGACATTAAGACTAGGATGTAGTAGGCCGCGGCGATTACGATTGAGATAATCACCACTAACCCAATCTTACGGGCTGGTACATTAGCTTCTTCGGCCATAATGGCGACGGATTCCCAACCGGTCAGAAAGGTCATGCCTGGTAAAATGAAACGAAAAATCGATGAAGATTTATTCATATGTTCACTAAAAGCCGGTGTGAAGTTAGAAACGGATCCTTGGGTGAAACCAACGGTAATTAAGGCAACACCTAAAACAATCAAACCAATAAATAAAATAATTTGAATGTTACCAGCAATCTTTGCTCCAAAGTAATTTATAATGAAAACAAATAGCGTAATACCAATGCCAAGTGCTAGTTCAGTAAAGTGGACTTTGACTCCGGCAAACTCATAATAAGGGCCGGATGCTATCTGGGGAAAGATAGTTGAGATCAACATACTTGAAGCGGTGACATAGAAGGCCATGGTACTAATGTAAGCCCCCACCAATGCCCAACCGGCGAATAGTGCACCTTTTTTACCAAAGGCAGCACTACCATAAACGACTTCACCACCAGCTTTAGTAAAAATGGTCGAAAGTTCGGCGAACGATAACGAAACCAAGATGGCGAGTGCAGCGGCACCCATCAATCCATAGATTTCACCGCCAGCGCCATACATCGCGAAAAATTTACTATTGGTGTAAATCCAGCTACTGCCAATTACACCACCAGCACCTAAAGCGATTAGCCCAAAATAGCTAATGCTTTTGCTTAATGACTTATCCATGTGTACCTCCTTAGAAACAACGTGACGATTGATTACGACTAGTATAAGTCGGATAGTTTGTCCGGTCATTGGGTGAAATAAACAAAAATTTCTGATAAATGTAGTGAAGTAGCTAAAAAATAGTTGAAAAAATATTTATTAATTTTTTTGAATAAGCATCCTCGAATTGTTGTAATGCAGGTTCTGATTGATATAATTGTCGTATAGATTATAAAAAATACTTTGGAGGAAATAATTTGATTACACAAGATCTGTTCAAAACAATTGATAATGGTGACATTGGTAAACTAACATTAACAAAGCGCATAACTATAGACGGTGAATCAGACATATATCCCGTGTATAAAATCCCGGTAAATATGTTGTATTACAATGACCAAAATGGAAGAATAAATACGGCTTATTATCAATTCATTGCAAACAATGAAAGATTAACTCCTGAACTGGGGGACTCTTTGTACAATAGTAAGTTTGAAAAATTTATATACGATTCTGATCCCAAAACACTGAAAGATACACAAGACTCGATAAAAGCAAATGGACAGCAAGAACCTGGAGTAGTTTTGCCTGATGGAAGAGTAATTGATGGGAATAGACGATTAACTGCAATTAGAAGAAACCAACGTCAAAGTGGAGATACCGGATATTTTGAAGCAGCTATACTTGCGTTTAATATTAACGACAAGGTAGAAGAAAGAAAAATAAAACAACTCGAACTTGACTTGCAATTGGGGAGAGAAGAACGAAAGAGCTATGATCCAATTGACAGAATT
This sequence comes from Paucilactobacillus nenjiangensis, assembly GCF_005405445.1. Taxonomy (GTDB): domain Bacteria; phylum Bacillota; class Bacilli; order Lactobacillales; family Lactobacillaceae; genus Paucilactobacillus; species Paucilactobacillus nenjiangensis. The sequence goes on along the minus strand of NZ_BJEB01000076.1, from coordinate 5,364 downwards.
TTTGACGTTTACAATACTATAGAAGTTCAGAAGCTTTTAAATGAAGAAGAATATAGAAAAGCAAGTGGAGCAAGAAACACGAGAAAAATAAAGCGTGACTTGAGGTTGGCAAGTTTAATCATCAGATTTTTAGATATTGTTTCTCCCGGTGGCAAACCAGATGAAAAATTCTATTTAGCAAGAGAATTAAAGCTGGATGGACCCATCGAGGAAATAGAAGGGACAATATCTAAGCTTAAAGATGGTGAAAAGAATCAAATCACGGATGCCGTTTTAACAACTCTTGCCGTTGAATTAGCAAATTCAAGCAATGGTAAAGGAGATACGACAAGAAAAATTAGAGATATAAAGACAAACATTCTAAAAAATCCTGATGTAAAAAAACATTACTTAGATGCAACCGATGAGAATGTTGATAAAGTGATTGATTATTTTGAGGACAATCCGATTGAAAAGTCACAGGATTTGAAACATCAAATTGAACAAAATGCAGAAGTTAGTGATGCTGCAAATAAATTAGTTCAATCAACAAATCGATTATCTAGAAAAGGCGAGAACGACTCTACAAGAAGACATTCGCTGAGTCAATTAATCGATATAAGGGATAATTTGAGTGAGATGAACTCAGATGATTTCGAAGAATTAAAGCCAGATGAAGTTATTGAAGTAAAAAGTGTATTAAAAGAAATAAGAGATTTTATTTTTAAATTAGAACATGGAGAGTAAAAATGAGCTTTTCAGAAAAATTAAAAGATAGAATCGACTCAACTTATCAAAGCAATTCGTTGGCCGACGTTTTTTACAAACCAGTTTTGTCTGAAGCAAAAATGTATAAAAGAGTTTCATCGTACTTTTCTAGCGAAGGATTGAAGCTGTACTCGGAAGGCTTACAGGAATTGTTTGAAAATAATGGATTTGTCCAATTTATTATTTCTACGAATATATCAAAGGATGATTTTGTCGAAATTCAAACCGGTTATACTTTGAGAGAAAGCCTCGCTAACGTACCTGACGACATAAAAGCAAGCATTTTTAACGAACAATCTAAAAAAGAATTAGGTGATTTAGCGGTAATGATTGCTCAGGGCAGGGCAGAAGTGAAATTTGCACTTGTTCCTGACACAATGGGTATTTTCCACGATAAGTTTGGATTAATTTCTTCTGATGAAGATACTGTCTATTTTACAGGGTCCGTGAATGAAACCCAGGCTGGATTACAGAAAAACTACGAAAGCATTTCCGTTGATGTTTCTTGGGATCCAAGCTCATATGTGCAATCACGCATGTTAGATGCTGATAAGAGGTTTGAAAAGCTGTGGGCCAACACAGAAAAAGGTGTATTAGTAAAAGACGCAACTGAGCTGGTTTATGATGAAATTGCTAAGTATCAAGATAATTCAGCAATTAAATTAGACGAAAAAAATAGTGTTGCAAAAACAGACAATCGATTAGAAGATTTTGATGGAATATATTTTAGAATGCTAAATAAAGGTCAAGTTATTCGTGAAGATTATACAAGTGAAAAAATTACTAATACTGATAGAAAGTTGAGTTATGACAGATCAGATTTAGCAGTTTTTTTTGAAGATGATAATTCAATTATCAAACCTGAAGTGACTTATAAAGACATTGAAAAAATTATTACTGTAACCAAGAAAAGAGCAGCACGTTTAAATAAAAACGTTAAAGTTTCATCTCAAGTAGAAATGTTTTTAACTAGAAACAAATATTCAATAAAGCAGTATAAAATTTTAGGTCAGCTATTAAAAAGTGAAACCACCGATTTTGACGAAATCAGTGGTGAGAAATTTAATTCCTTTTCTAAAATTGTTCAATCAGAAGTTGTGAGGCCTCTGAAGCCACTACACTTAAAGGCAGCATTTTATGAGTATAGAATGGCAAGGGCCGCAAACTTTTCTGTTCCTGGCGCTGGAAAAACTGCTATGATTTTGGGTGTATTTGCATACTTAAATAGAGAAAGTATGGAAGCTATCCCTGATTTTGTAGATAAAATATTAGTTGTGTCTCCAATAAATGCGTTTGACAGTTGGAGATCTGAGTTTGGTAAAGTTTTCGGGGATAAAAAAATATTAAACAGCATAGATTCTCAGAGCTGTGATGATTTTGATGCTAGTTTGAATTTGAAATGGAGAACTTCAAATCTTGTAATGGTTAACTACGAATCATTACAAAAGTATCTACCAACTTTACAGCGACTAATTGATTCAAATACAATGCTAGTTTTTGATGAAGTTCATAGAATAAAAAACCCTGATGGTCAACGAGCGGGGGCTGCATTGCAATTAGTCAAAATTCCACGATTTAAATTTGTAATGACAGGAACGCCAATTCCCAATTCATATACCGATATATATAATTTTTTGCATATATTATATGGAAATGAATATAGTAGCTATTTTGGATGGGATGTTGATAACTTAAAAGAACCCAATGTTAGGCAAATTAATGAAATAAATGAAAAAATTGAACCTTTTTTTTGGCGCGTGAATAAAGAAAAGCTTGGTGTCCCGGACGCAAATGAAGATATATTTGAAGTAGCAAATCCAAGTGAAGATCAACTGGATCTCGCTGAATCAATATATTATAATGAGAAGTCAAGTCTAGCTAGATTGGTAAGGTTAATTCAATCTTCGACAAACCCGGCTTTATTATTAAAGACTATTTCTTATTCTCAGATGGGATTTTCAGATGATGGTGATGTAAACGAAGATGAATTCAATGAAAAAATACAGCAACCATCAAAGTCTATAATTCGAGATGCGAAATCTTATGATGAGTTTAATCTTGGGACAATGCGGTCACCGAAGTTTGATGCTGGAATAGAATTGATTGAGAAACTTGTATCTGAAAATAAGAAGGTCATTGTTTGGGGTATTTTTGTTGATACAATGAAAAAAATTAAAGATACGCTAGAAAATGCTGGCATAAGTACAAACTTAGTCTATGGAGAAACTGCAGTTAGTGAAAGGCCAAAATTAATTGAACAATTTAAAAATGGACATGTAAATGTGATGGTATCAAATCCTCAAACTTTGGGAGAGTCAATATCATTACATGAACATGTGCATGATGCGGTTTATTTTGAATACAATTTTAATTTAACCTTTATGCTTCAATCCAGGGATAGAATACATCGTTTAGGATTGTCTCCAAATCAGTACACACAGTACTATTATTTGGAAACACGAGGTGAGGATTCAACTAGTGATAGGCCGGGATATATTGACCAGTTGATTTATGAAAGGTTAGAAGAAAAGGAAGAAGTTATGCACGATGCTATTGACAATGATAATCTTGAAATCCAATATTCCCATGACGAAATTGAGGAAGCAATTAAGATTATTGATGATGAAAGGAACCGAATAACAAAAAACAGGGTGAGAGATACAAATGGATATGAATAAAATTAAAGTTGGTGAGATGTTTGCCGGAGTGGGTGGATTCCATTTAGCACTTTTAAGGGCAAGCCCACAGTTTGAAGTAGTTTGGGCTGACCAGTGGGAACCAGAACGAAAGGCGCAATATGCATATGATGTTTATATAAAACATTTTGGCCATAACGATAATTACAGCCCTGAAGACGTATCCACTATAGATACAGCAGATATACCTCAACTTGATATGATTGTTGGAGGCTTTCCATGTCAAGATTACTCTGTGGCCCATTCTGGAGCCAAAGGAATTGAAGGGAAAAAAGGTGTCCTTTGGTGGGATATTCACAGAATTGTTTTGGATAAAAAGCCTAAATATCTTTTACTGGAAAACGTTGATAGATTATTGACCTCGCCAGGGGTTCGGAGTGATAATACTGGTCGGGATTTTGCCATGATTTTACGAACATTAAATGATGCTGGATATGCAGTTCAATGGAGAATGATTAATGCGGCCGAATATGGGTTTCCGCAGCGACGTCGCAGAACTTTTATTTTTGCAGTAAGAAAAGGTACAAAACATTTTCAAAAATTGGATAAACTTAATGACAAATTTGAAAGCTTAAAAACACTCAATCCTTTTAGTGTAAAATTGCCTGTTGATACTGTCATTGAAGAAAAAGTTAAACCTTTTTCAATCCTGATGCCTGATTTAGTAAGCTTTTCAGACACTTTTAATTTAAAAAATGGATTTAGAAATACTGGAACCATGATAAATGGTGAGGTATACACGGGGAAAACTCTTTCTGTGTATGACGGACGTAGGGATGTTCTAGGGGATATGCTTGAAAAAAATGTTGAAAAAGATTTGTTCTTGAATAAAGATCAGATTGAAAAAATGCAGTATTTAAAAGGTGCCAAAGATTTAATTAAAACAAGAAAACGCCCACCATTTGTAGAATATAGATATGCAGAGGGCGCAATTGCTTTTCCTGATGACTTAAATAAGCCATCCAGAACGATGGTAACGTCGGAGCACTCAATGTCTAGAATGAGCCATGTTGTAACTGATAAAAGCACTGGACAACTTAGATTATTAAGCCCAGAGGAAACCGAAAAGTTGAATACATTTCCAGAAGGATGGACTGAAGGAATTCCAAGGTCATCGCGTTATTTTACTATGGGAAATGCACTTGTTGTTAATTTGGTTAGGGATATTGCTAAAGGAATAATTTCAATCCATTAATTGTGGTGTGATGAAATTAATTACGAGAAGTTTTTGTTGATTACAGAAAATACCTAAGGGATAATGAAATCAGCAAGATAATATGAATGAAATACTTGGGGGAGTACTTATGAAAAAAATATTGGGAATTTTTAGTATTGTAGTTATATCATTGAGCTTAACTGCGTGTCGTAGTAGCGCTGACAAAAAGGATAGTTCTTCTAAATCATCCAGTAGCTCTGTATCATCCAATAAAAAAGCAACTAGTTCAAATAAAAAGAATTCTTCATCAAGGAGTAGTTCGACACCGGCTGCATCGAGTTCGTCTGCATCTGGACTTGACCAGTCTCGCGAAGCAATTACTGCACAAGAAACTGCCAATGGTAATAAGCCATTAAGTTTTGAACCAATTCAGTCTGCAGCGCAGGCTGAAGCATTATTAACCAAAAATTATGGCGACAAAGGTTGGACAACAGCACATGGGTCTGTTGGATTGTCGTCACCAATTTACTTCAGTGTTAATTCAAATGATGGCCAAACGTTAATGGTTTATGCAACTGGTGAAGTGAAACCAATGGGTGAATAAATAGTATTCCTAAAAGACCCGTACAATACCCCTTAGGGTTGACACTTTAAATAATAAAAGTGTGAATCCTAGGGGGTGTTTTGTATTGTAAGTTATTCAACTATTGAAAAGCTTAAATTACTTCATGATTATCAGAAATCGGATTATGGTTTAACGGTGTA
>NZ_BJEB01000075.1 GCF_005405445.1 Paucilactobacillus nenjiangensis | reverse complement strand
ACGTATCATTCAAAGAGTGATAGGCAAGTATGCGGTGTTCCTAGAAGCCCGGGAATTTATTCCCGGAGTAGTTCACTGAATGCTGTTAAACCGGGTTAAATATAAAATATTTTTATTGTTTCGAAATTTAAGTATAATTCTCTAAAATATTTGATAACAATGTTAATTAAATGCGACATTTCAGCAATTTGGTGGTACACTCAGTGTCACTCCTGGTGAATGGACACAGGGGACTGATGGATCAAGTCAAGGCGCTGACATTTTAAATTCAGGTCGCGCAACCATTAAAATTGGCAATACTTCGCTCGAAGATAATACATCTACGCAAATTGAGGCAGCCAACGATGCCCAAGCTCAAACTAAGGTTGGGAAAGCCATCTCATTGGCTATCGACCGTGGGACTTCCGTTAAATCCGGTTCTTATACTAAAAGTTTAAACTGGAACTTAACGACAAACGTTAATGAAACAACAAATTAAAATATAAAACATAGCGCTGCAAATTAATTCAATCAATTAATTTGCAGCGCTATTTAATTGCATTAAAAAAACACAGCCAACTTGCGACCGTGCTTTAAGATAATTAATTTGATAAAGGTTTAGTTGAAGTAGGTTCTCCTTCTTCAGTATAGCCTTTAGCATGTGCTTGAGAACGAAGATCAGCTTCAATTGATTCAAGACTACGGTTACGAGTTTCAATCGTGTATTTGGCAATGAACCAGATAGCGGCGAAACAAAGTGCACCATAGATAAGGAACAATTTAGCAATCCCTTGACCTTCAGCGTTAGCTGCATGAGCAGGTGTGAAGGCAATTAATAACATTGGGAATGATTGTGAAACGGCGAAGTTAGCTGTCCAGTTAACCACAGCGCCAAATGAGTTACCTAAACCACGAATGTTAAGTGGGAAGGCTTCACCAATCATAACCCACATTACAGGGCCCCATGTTGCTGAGAAGAAGGCGATGTAAAGAGTTAAAGCAATAACACAAATCCATGAACCTAAGTTACCATCACCAGCTTTAAGAACTAACATTGCAGCTGACATGACGAAGAGTGAAACACCCATTCCGATGGCACCGAAAGTTAACATCTTTTTACGATCAATTTTATCCATAATCATCACAGCGATAGCAGTAACAACCACGTTGAAGATACCAATAATGATATGTGATTGAAGGGCGAAATGTTCGCTAAAGCCAGCTGAAATAAAGATTGTTGGTGCGTAGTACAAAACAGTATTACAACCCATGACTTGTTGGAATACCGCTAGCCCGATTGCCATAATCAAGACTGGCCGTGACATGTGTCCGAATAATTCCTTGAAACCACCTGAAGGAATTTGAGCTTGTAGTTTGATATCATGTAATTCTTCTTCAACCGCTTTTTCATTTGGGTTGATTTGGAGTAACACTTTGTGTGCTTCATCCACTTGGCCTTTTTTAACCAAGAAACGTGGTGATTCTGGTAAGAACAGTCCACCAAAGAACAAAATAGCAGCAGGAACAGCAGCTAAACCTAACATCCATCTCCAACCAACAGCTGATGATAAACCAATCATCCCTTGTGGTGAAAGCCATTCGTTAGAAACGTAAGCTAAGAAGATACCAGTCATAATCATTAATTGGAATAACGTTCCAATTCCACCACGCTTTTCAGCAGGTGCAAGTTCTGCCAAGTAAGTTGGAATCAAGGCTGAAGCAGCCCCAACGGCAACCCCTAACAAAATTCGTGAACTAACTAAGACGTAGTATTCTGGCGCAAAGCCTGAACCCATTGCTCCAACGAAGAAAATAACAGCAGAAGTCAATAGTAGCTTTTTACGACCAAGTCGATCTGACAGTGGTCCAATAATTGCAGCACCCAGAATAGCTCCTAATAGAACTGATGCGGTAATGAAACCGTTTGCGAAAGAACCTGCAGCGATATTCAATTCCTTGTTAATGAAGAGCATAGCACCTGAGATAACCCCTGTATCATAACCGAACAGTAAGCCACCTAAAGCACCAAAGAAATAAATAAACTTAGTAGACATATGTCTCCCAGTATTTGTCATAAGTGTTCCCCTTCCTTGATACGATCCAAAATAATAAGATTGAGACACGGTTCACATTGGTAACCGCTTTCAAAAGATAGTATAACTCATTTAGTTTGTTTCGGCAACCAACCAAATGAAAAAGATGTAAACGCTGCCAATTAAAATGGAGTTGTAAATACACAACTAAATATTGTGTATATTATCACAGACTTATTATTGATTTTCGTTAAGACTTTGATTCAAAAAAATGAGTCGTTTTGATCAAATTTATCGATGAACTACGTTACAATTTAACCAAATAACCGGGAAGGGAGCAAATATGAAGGACTTGGAAGAGAAAAAATGCATCTGACTTTTAACGGTCAGATGCATTTATGTTAATGATTAATTTTTGGCAAGTGAGTTAACTGGATAACGGTAGGCAATCCATAAATATCTCAGTGCGTAAATAATGCAGATGATTCCCAGGAGTGAGAACCAAGTATAATCTAAGACGGTAATGGCGGTTGCGAAGAAGCCATATCCTTTTGGTAAGAAAGTAAAGATAGTACCAAAAAGTGTAAACCAACCTAAAGCAATGGTACCGAAGCGACGGTCGCCCATTTCTTGTAGCTTCCATGAAACAGCCATCGCCAGGATAGCATTAGTTGACATCATCAAAATCAAACAGATGTGGTCACCTAGTCCTAAGCGTAATAGCCAAAACAGTTAGATAACCGAAAATCCCCATAATCCAACCAGTCCGTTCGCTTACGTCTCGGTGAAGATATTTCTTCCAAATAATATTGCGTTCATATTTAACAGACATGAAAAGTGAGAATAATTCAATACCGACAAAAATTACACAACCAAACCATAATACTTCAAACAACCACCAGTGAATCGTGACAAACCATTGATGGAATAACAATGAAAAGGTCAAATCATGGCCAAAGTACCAGGCGTGCATCCAAAAGTAAAAGGGTGATTCTCTATCCTTTACTTGCATTGCAATACTTGTACCATATTGCAAAAAGCCAAATAAATACGTTAATAATGCCATGAAAACGACTGAATTTTGATGAGCGTAAATAATTTTCATCACTTCAGAAATTGTATACATAATTGCTACCTCCTAATTAATGTGTATAATATAAACTCAATAGGAGTACCATAACAATCACTATTTACATAAAAGTGTGCATTAATTCTCAAAAGTGAAGAAGGTGGATAAGATGGATCGACGGGTGGCAAAAACAAAACGCGGATTACAAGAAGCGTTATTTGAATTATTGGACCAAAAAAGTTTAGCAGACATTTCTGTGACCGAATTGTGTGAACGTGCCGATATCGGTCGTCGTACGTTTTATTTGCACTACGACAATATCATGGAAATTTTCGATGATTATTTGCAGGACTTTTCTACTCAAATTGAGTCGCAGTTGAGTCACCAGCCAGTTGATGCGGAAACTTTATTAGGTATCTTTAATCAGATCTTTTCAGACTACCAATCGCAGTTTCAAATTATTTGTCTAAATCACCGCCAAGATGCATTGGTGAATAAATTGGAATCTATGTTGTTTGCCACGTTAGCGGACGTGATGTCTATTCATCAGCATAAAATTGCCACCTTGAAGTACATCACTAGTGGCATTATTAATGTGTACGTGTATCAAATTAACCATCCAGAAGAATTATCACAGACGGAATTATCGGACGAGATGATGGTATTGTTGCGTGAGGACTTATTAATTTTGAATCGTTAATATTATTGTGCTGCAACGTGTATATAAACCAACTTTGTCACCTAAATCAAAATAGCGTGAATCAATTAAAAATCTAATTGATTCACGCTATTTCTTGTTAGAAGCTCCGAAGTTAAACGGCTTGTTTAACATTCATTTCATAATCGTGTTCAAATCCACAAATCGTTCACTTAACAAAATATTTCTAACACCTAAAGTACAGGCATTAGAAATATTATAGTTAAAAACTCACGATTTAAGCGTAGATTTTCTCACTCTCTTTAATCGTGTTCCAGTTCACAACTTTCTGCGCCTAATTAATATAGGACACTATCCCAAGTGCGGATAATGTCCTATATCTATTAGTGCTTAAAAGCTATTCGTGAACTGTCTCACTCTGAGCTTCATACATATAATCTCTTGTAATAGGTAATACACGGCCAGAAGGGCCTTTAGTCATCAAGAATTGAATGACATCGATGTTACCAGATTCAAAGGATGCAGCACAGGCATTGAGATAAAGATCCCACATGCGAGTGAAGTTGATTCCTTGCATCTTTTCAATAGCTTGACGTTTGGCGTTGAAGTTATCATCCCAGATTTCAAGCGTCCGTTGATAATGACGACGGAGTGGTTCCATATCTGAGATTTGCATACCAGCATCAACAATATGTTGGATATTTTCAGTCAAACCAGGCACATAACCACCTGGGAAGATATACTTATTAATCCAACCATTGTAAGCTCCACCTTGTTGACGAGTGATACCATGAATTAATGCCACGCCATCATCAGTCAAGTAACGATTAACGTCCTTGAAATATTCGCCAAGGTTTTCTTCACCGACATGTTCAAACATCCCGACTGAAGTTACATAGTCCCATTGACGATCGCCAAGTTCACGATAATCAAGCAACTTCACTTCAGCAATATGTTCGAGACCTTTGTCTTTAATCTGTTGAGTGACATAGTCAAATTGTTCTTGGCTCAACGTCACCCCGGTGACTCTCAAACCATACTTTTCGGCCGCGGTTAACATCAAAGTACCCCAGCCACACCCAATATCCAGCAGTGTGTTACCTGCTTTCGGATTAAGCTTTTGTAGAATGTGATCCACCTTGTCTTGTTGTGCTTGGAACAAATCGTCCGTGTTGCCGTTGGTGAAGTAGGCACATGAATAGGTCATCGTGTCATCCAACCACAAACGGTAGAAGTCATTACCAACATCATAATGACTTTGGACATCTTCCTTACTTGCCTTTTCTGAATGCTTTTGCTTAGGCAAGAATTTAATGAATTTTTTGTTATGGAAGAAACTATCTGCATTTTCATAAGCGGCGGTAATCAATTCTTGAATATCACCCTTAATCTCGATACGTCCATCCATATATGCTTCGCCAAGTGCGATTGAAGCATTCTTTGTAATTTCTTTAATTGGAACAGCTTCTTTAAAAATGATGTTAACTTGTGGTGCGCCTTCGCCATAAGTTTCGGATTTTCCATCCCAGTAAGTAACGGTAACGGGGATGTTGAAAGAATTGCTTAAAAATTGCTTATAAAACGTTTTCTCTAACATAATATCCTCCATGCCAATGTTTGACGACAGTTATTATACGCCTATATTGAAAAACTTGCTAACCAAAAGTTAGTAATGTGTCGTTTAATGGACAGAAGTTTAAAAACAGCCCTACGTGGAAATCGAAGCAGGAAAATAAATTGCAAATAGTTAAGAAAGGTAATTAATCATCGTATTTATTTGGAATGGTCGATTGGACTGTTATAATTGACTCTAATTAGTAAAGGGTAGGGAGGATTTACATTGGTAGAAGCGTGGCATAGTTTTTTAGGGAACGTTAAATTAAGGCGATTCACCGTCTTAGCATTATTGATTGCAATCTTATTTTTGATCAAATCCATGTTAAGCATGTTATTACTGACCTTTGTTTTCACTTATTTAGTGGTAAACTTCGTCAGATTTGTTCATAAACATACGAAAATTCCTAGTAGCATTCTGGTGATTGTCACTTACATAGTGATTATCTGGGGACTGTACATCGGGATTATTAATTATTTACCACAGCTGGTTAATCAAATCATTAAGATGACTGATTCACTGGTCCAATTTTACAATCATCAAAATACGACTGATTTTTACAAATTCGTCAACAAGTACGTCAGTGTTTCCAGCATTAACGAACAAGTGAAAAAAGGCGTCACACTCATCTTCAGCTATGCCACCAGCATTGGCTCGATGGCGTTCACGTTCTTCTTATCATTTGTTCTCAGTTTCTTTTACGCAGTCGAACTCAAGCAACTGCATCGTTTCTCCCAGAATTTTAAAACCGGCGATTTCGCCTGGTTCTTTGGTGATATCGAATACTTCGGTCGCAAATTCGTCAATACGTTTGGGGTCGTGATTGGTGCTCAATTTTCCATCGCCATTGCGAACACGATTATCACCACTATTTGCTTAATCTTTATGCAAATGCCACAAATTTTAACGTTATCATTAATGATTTTTATTTTTAGCTTGGTACCCGTCGCTGGGGTGATTGTCTCCAGTATTCCACTGAGCATCATTGCTTACTCCGAAGGTGGCTTTAAACAAGTAGCCTACATTATCATTATGATTGTGGTCGTCCATGCGATTGAAACGTACGTTTTGAATCCACAATTCATGGCCAACCGTACTGAATTACCCGTCTTTTATACTTTCGTAGTCCTGATGGTTGGTGAACATTTCTTCGGCGTGTGGGGCCTGATTGTCGGAGTACCTATTTTCGTCTTCTTCCTTGATTTACTGGACGTGAAGCACATTGGTAAAAATAAAAAAGCGGTTGAGACTGCGAAGCCGGATTAATTTGTCAAAATGGGTTTCGATTTAGTCCGTTTCAGAGTAAAATGGAGAATGTATAAAATTTGTGCTGAACATCACTTGTGGTGAACAGCCGTCTAAATAAGAAGAAAGAGGTTTTTATCTCATGGCAAAACTTGTATTAATTCGTCACGGACAAAGTGAATGGAACTTATCTAACCAATTTACTGGTTGGGTTGACGTTGATTTGAGCGAAGAAGGCGTTGAACAAGCTAAGAATGCTGGTCGTGCAATCAAAAAAGCAGGACTTGAATTTGACTATGCTTACACTTCAGTCTTGAAGCGTGCTATCAAGACTCTTCATTACGCATTGGAAGAATCAGACCAAATCTGGGTTCCAGAAACTAAGACATGGCGCTTAAACGAACGTCACTACGGCGCACTTCAAGGCCAAAACAAGCAAGAAGCAGCCGACAAATTTGGCGCAGACCAAGTTCACACTTGGCGTCGTTCATACGACGTTTTGCCTCCATTGTTGGATGCATCTGACGAAGGCTCAGCTGCTCAAGACCGTCGTTACTCAAACTTGGATCCTAAGTTGATCCCTGGTGGCGAAAACCTTAAAGTTACCCTTGAACGTGTAATGCCTCTTTGGGAAGATGAAATTGCACCTAAGTTGCTTGATGGTAAGAATATCATCATCGCAGCCCATGGTAATTCATTACGTGCCCTAAGCAAGTATATCGAAGAAATTTCAGACGACGATATCATCAACTTGGAAATGGCTACTGGCCAACCAGTTGTTTATGACTTTGATGAAAAGTTGAATGTCTTAGGTAAAGAAAAATATTAAGAGCGAGATAAAAATCGGTTATTAACCTGTGCAAATGCACACGGTTTGATTTCGTAGAAAAATGAAAATTCGGCAATGATTCGTTAATTGAATCATTGCCGAATTTGTTTTAACTTATAAGAAAGTATAGATTTTGAACTAGTCTAAGCCAGGAAATACCAAGGACTTAGACTAGTTCAATTTTTAGAAATTTGAGTGTAGTTGAAAAACGATAGGCAAGGAACTAAACAAAAATAATAAATTTAAAATAATAGAAGTTTAATTATGTATTTAATATATAGACGGACAATTCAGAATTCTGAATTCGAAGTCACCAATCGTTTTAGCGACTATTTTTGACTACCTCAGCAGACAAATTTGATGATGGGAGGTATCAAAATGAAAACTAGAGAAAGGTATTATTGCAGTGGACAATATTTATTTGTTCTTATGCATTGCTCAAACAGCTATCAATATAGTAACAATGTTAGTGCGTTTGATTATCATGCTAAAGACAAAAAATAGAGTAACAGTCAAAAGACGATTACTCTGCCATAAAAATAGTACTGATGATTGGTGGAAAATGAATTGGGCAAACAATTCATTTTCCTTACATAGACAATATAACGCGAGTTAGATAAAAACTCAAGATAAATAGATTAACGTAAATTGACAATAATTACGTACTTAATATATAGACGGACAATTCAGAATTCTGAATTCGAAGTCACCAATCGTTTTAGTGACTATTTTTGAATACCTCAGCAGACAAATTTGATGATGGGGGGTATCAAAATGAAAACTAATGAAAGGTGCTATTGCAGTGGACAATATTTATTTGTTCTTGTGCATTGCTCAAACAGCTATCAATATCGTAACAATGATAGTGCGTTTGATCATCATGCTCAAGACGAAAAAATAGAGTAACCGTCAAAAGACGATTACTCTCCCACAAAAATAGTACTGATGATTGGTGGAAAATGAATTGGATGAACAATTCATTTTCCTTACATAGACAATATAACGCGAGTTAGATAAAAACTCAAGATAAATAGATTAATGTAAATTGACAATTGTTACGTACAGTAAGCTGGATGTAAGCTGATTCCTGAGACAACTTTTAAGAGAGGGTATAATGAATAAATCATCTCTCAAAAGGAAGGAATTT
>NZ_BJEB01000074.1 GCF_005405445.1 Paucilactobacillus nenjiangensis | reverse complement strand
ACGTATCATTCAAAGAGTGATAGGCAAGTATGCGGTGTTCCTAGAAGCCCGGGAATTTATTCCCGGAGTAGTTCACGATTTAATGTTTTAACATTTTGAATTGATTATTATCTTCAAATAATTTTCCGATTTGCAATAACAAATCTTCGCGACCTTTGACAGCTGTAAACTGAATTCCCAATGGTAAACCGTCAGGATTAACAAAAGTTGGCAAACTAATCGCAGGTTCTCCTGTCAGATTAGCTGTCTGCGTGAATGGTGAAAGAGTTAAAGCTGGTAACCACTGATCATAAATGAATTGGCGCTGTTGCTTAGTCGTCATTTCATTAATCGTGTACATTTTTTCATAATTTTCTGGCGATACTAACGGATCATTTGCTTTTGGTGCCACATAGGCAGTGGTGGGTGTTAAAACTAACGGATATTGTTGATGAATTAGATCCATTTGGTAAGCCGTTTGGTCCCACAAATTCAAGGCATCGACATATTCGGCGGCCTTCACCCGTTGACCAGTTTGGTACAAGGCCCAAGTTAAGCGTTCCATTTCGTCTCGTTTCACTTCGCGCCCCATGGCATTGGTCATATTACCAAACATCGCGGCCGTCTCGCCAGCGTTCATCAAATAATAGCTTTCCATCACTTTCACACCATCGATGGGCACATCAATTTCTTCGACGTCAAAGCCTTCTTGCTCCAAAAATTTTACGGCGTTAGTCACAGCATTAATCGCATCATCAGATACTTTAGTCCCGACTGGCGACTTCGTAGTATAGCCAATTTTGATAGATTTATCTATTTGGCTAATATCTGACAAGTCTACTTTAGGTGCCTGGAATACAGCGGCTGATTGGACCGTTTGCATATGGTTAAGCAGTGCAGCGGTATCGTCAATATGGCTGGTGAGCGCAAAGCTAATCGCAGCACCTTGCCAAGATCGCCAATCATCTGGGCCAACTGGTACCCGGCCGCGAGTGGGCTTTAAGCCAATCACACCACTCCAAGATGACGGAATCCGAATCGACCCACCCCCATCGCTACCAGCAGCAATCGGACTAATTCCAGAAGCAACAACGGCCCCGGCCCCACCGGATGATCCACCTGGGGCGTAATCTGTATTCCATGCATTGTGTGCAATCCCATATAATTTAGAATCAGTGATATTTTTAAAGCCAAATTCAGGAAAATTAGTTTGTCCGATAATAATAAAACCAGCATCTTGCAATCTTTTTACGAAATTATTTGAGTGAGCGGCGACCGAATCTTTCAATAACACATTACCGGCAGTATCGCTTTCACCGGCCAGTTGTTGGCTCAATCCTTTCAACAATAGTGGCACACCATAAAATGGTTGACCAGTATCTTTCAGTGCAGCCGCTTCGACTAATGCCTTTTCTTCCCGGACAGAAATGACTGCATTTAACTGTGGATTTTGTTGGTTGATATTTTCAATCGTAGCGTGAATCAGGTCTTGTGAATTAATTTTTTTGTCGCGAATCTGTTGTGCCAAGTCTAAAGCTGATATATTTTGATAATTGAGCATGAAAAAAACCTTCTTTTTTTATTGATAAACCGTTTTCATTGTTCTATACTTTGCATAATGCTTTGGGGTGGAATGGAGATTAGATTATGAAAAAGCGATTCAAAGTAATTTCTGCATTAGTTGGTATCTTAGCATTTACGGCAATTATACTCATTGGTTGCACGAAAAACAATGACTCAAAAGAGCCACTTGTTGTCGCAACCTCCGGAACTTTGTATCCGGCGTCTTATCATGATTCAAAATCGAATAAATTAGTTGGTTACGACGTTGAAATCGCACGGGCAGTCGCTAAAGGACTACACCGTAAAATTGAATTCAAAGAATACAACGTTGACGGTCAATTAACGGCGGTCAAAACGGGCAAAGCCGATTTGGCAGCCAACGACTTTAATATTTCACCAACTCGTCAGAAGAAATTCGCTACCTCATCTGTTTACAAATATTCATTTAACAGTGTGATGGTTCGGGCAAGCGATAATTCTGGTATTAATTCTTGGTCAGACATTAAAGGCAAAAAGGCAGCTGGCGAAGCAGGTACAAGTTACCAACGTCTATCACAACAGTTGGGAGCTACTTTAGTCAACTATGATAACGTCTCAAACGACGTTTACTTGCGAGATGTCAAGAATGGCAAAACGGATTTTATTATGAATGATTATTATTTACAATCCCTTGCCTTGAAAGCAACTCCAAATAGCGGTTTGACACTTCCTTCAAATCTTTATTTCAATACTGATGAAGATAAGAACGGTGTTGGCTTTATCATGAAGAAAGGTGACACGGATCTTCAAAAACAAGTCAATGCTCAATTGAAGAAATTGAAGAAAGACGGTACCATCAAGAAACTTTCTGAAAAATACTACGGTGCGGATGTCACCAAAAAACCAAATGTAAAGAATATCCACACATTCAAAATTCAATCTAAATATGATGGCCGGTAATTAATATGAATTTTTCAACTCTGTCCACGTTGTTTGACTGGCATTTAGCAATTCGGGCTTTACCCAATGTATTACTAGGATTGCCAATGTCGATCTTTTTAACAGTAATTAGCTTTTCCATCGCGATGGTTGTCGGTGTGCTACTCACACTTGCCAGACTTAGTAAATATCGCTTGCTGTCTGGCTTTGCGAGAGCCTACGTTTCATTTCTTCGCGGTGTGCCATTGTTAGTTATGCTGTTCATCGTGTACTTTGGTTTTGGCGCAGACGCTTTGCCTGCCGCCATTATCGCCTTCACACTTGGATGTTCAGCGTTTGTTTCTGAAGTGTTTAGATCTGCTTTTCTAGGTGTTGAGAAGGTCCAAATCGAATCGGCATTTTCTTTAGGAATGTCGTACTCCAAAGCTATTCGATACGTTATCTTACCTCAAGCTTTCAGAATTGCTATCCCGGCACTTGGCAACATTGTCATTGATTTATTCAAAGGAACTTCATTGGCGGCAATGATTACCGTTTCTGAAATGTTCATGCAAGCTAAGATTATTGCTGGTGCCAACCAAGATTATATGACTTTATATATCTTAATTGCCATCATTTACTGGGCTTGTTGTGAAGTTATTTCAATTGGACAGAATTTATTAGAAGACCATTTAACTTATGCTTAATGAAAATAGAAAACAGATTACGATTAAATCGTAATCTGTTTTTTTAATTATCCATTATAAGATGTGCTGACGGTTGTCCAAGAATTTGAAGCTTGATTAGCTGCAGATTCATATTGAAGGGCTCCATTAGCAGTAATGCGGAACCAGCCTGCATTTGATGAGGTATTAGGATCTGCACCTGCAGCCTGCATATTAGCACTACTGTGGTTTTCACGAACTTGATAATAAACTGCGCCGTCAGTTTCGCCAGCAGGGCCTGATGTCCCATTGTAGTTGTAACTGAAATCTTGGCTGGTAAATTGAGTGCTACCAGTATTATATTCAGCTAACACCGTATTACCCATATTTGCAGTAATCCAGTTGATTGCTTGAGTGCTAGAAAGACTAGTTGTGTCAGTTGAATTACTGGTTGAATTATTATTTGAGTTGCTTGAAGCAGCTTTACTACTTGATTTGCTGCTAGAACTACTATCTTTAACTACCTTACTTGATTTTGAACTCGAAGAACTCGAGTCAGAACTATCACTACTAGAATTACCGCAACCGGCTAAAGAAACTAGCAATAGCCCGCTTAGACCAATTGTAATTAACTTCTTCATGTTACATCCTCCAAATGATATATGATGATTTTATTATACCTTATTTCGCCATAGTTAAATATTAAAAAAGTACCAAACCACACAGGTCTGGTACATCTTGCTTATTTAAACTCAACACCATCTAAAATAGTATCAAATTGTTTTAATTCTGCGTCACTAAAATCTAAATTATCCAACGCTTTAATGTTATCTTCGAGTTGTTGTGTCCGTGAAGCACCAATAATCACACTGGAAACAACCGGTTGACGCAAATTCCATGCTAATGCCATTTGGGCTAGTGATTGACCCCGAGTTTTAGCAATTTCATTTAATTGTTTTGCAATTGCTGTAGTTTGTTCTACTCGTTCCACATTCAAAAATGGACTATCCGAACGGTTAGCGCGTGAATCCTTAGGAATTCCATTTAAATAACGGTCGGTTAACCGACCTTGTGCTAATGGACTAAAGACGACTGCCCCAACTTCTTTTTCAGCTAATACATCAGTTAAACCATCTTCAATCCAACGGTCGAACATATTATAACGTGGTTGGTGGACGATAAATGGAGTCCCTAAATCTTCAAATATTTCGGCAATTTCACGAGTTTGTTCCGCACGATAGTTAGAAATACCAATGTACAATGCTTTCCCTTGCCGCACTAATAAATCTAACGCTTGTGCCGTTTCTTCGATTGGTGTATTTGGATCTGGACGGTGATGGTAGAAAATATCAAAGTAATCCACGCCTACCCGTTTTAAACTTTGGTCGATACTGGCGGTGATATACTTTTTTGAACCCCAATCTCCATATGGTCCGGGCCACATGGTATAACCTGCCTTAGAAGAAATTACCATTTCATCACGGTAAGCGGACAGGTCATCATGCAGGATTTTACCGAAGTTCTTTTCTGCAGACCCTGGTTCAGGACCATAATTATTCGCTAAATCAAAATACGTAATGCCACGATCAAACGCGTCAAAGACGATTTTCTTTTGATTTGTCAGTGGCGTCGTATTACCAAAATTGTGCCAAAGTCCAAGCGCAATTGCAGAAACTTTTAAACCCGATTTACCAAGATTACGATAAAGCATCTTATCGTAACGATGTTCATTTGCTTGATACATTGCATTTCCTCCTCGTGTTATCAATCATTTTCACAGCTTCATGAAAATGCTTTCAATTCTCTCACAATGTTAAGACTAGGCGAAACCGTCCCAGATTGCAAGCTAGATTGACTGGACAAGAAAAGCCGACCATTATGATCGGCTTTTGTCTATTAGTTAAAATTACTTGATGTCAACAAAGTTCAAATCGAACAAGTCAGCAAGGTCTTGTAATTGTTCACCAGTGATTGCCAATGAGAAGACAGTATGGTGACCACCACCATTACGGATCCATTCAGTAGCACCGGCTTGTAATCCGGCTTTTGGAGTCCATAATTGCTTAGCAACTGGCAAGAATGGAGTATCTTTTTCAGGAACGTTAGCTTTAACGTCGTATGAAATCATCTTGAAGTCATCGCCCATATCTGAAACGGTAACATCAACTCCGTCACCTTCTGAACCAGAGAAGACAAGACGTGCAGGATCATCTTTTCCACCAATATCAAGTGGGTGAACTTCAACACGTGGCTTGTCGCTGGCGATTGAAGGATCAACTTCCAACATGTGTGAGCCAAGGATAGCTTCTTTGCCCTTTTGGAATTCCAAAGTATAGTCTTCCATGAAGGCAGTTTGCTTGTTGTGTGCCATGATTTTAAGAAGACGAGTCAAGGCTGCAGTCTTCCAGTCACCTTCAGCACCGAAACCATATCCTTCTTCCATCAACAATTGTGCAGCTAAACCAGGCAATTGTTCAAGACCGAATAAGTCTTCGAAGTTGGTAACAAAGGCAGTGTAACCATTACGGTCCATGAATGCCTTCAAAGCAAAGTATTGACGTAATTGATATTTAACAGATGATTCAAACTTAGCAGGATCATTGTCACCAATTACATAGTCATATTCTTTTTGTAAATCTTCATATTTGTTGTTAACGTCTTCGTCAGAAACTTTGTTGATTTCTTCAACTAAATCACCAACGCCGTATGCATCAACAGTCCAGCCAAATTTGATTTGTGCTGAAACTTTGTCACCTTCAGTAACGGCAACATTACGCATGTTATCACCAAAACGGACAACCTTAAGTTTTTGGCTTTCTTCAAATGTTACAGCAACATCTTGCCATGAAGCAATTTGTTCTTGAACATCTTCGTCGCCCCACCAACCCATAACGATCTTGTTCTTGATACCAAGACGGGCGTTGATGTAACCATATTCGCGATCACCATGAGCTGATTGGTTCAAGTTCATGTAATCGAAATCGATTGTTTCGTATGGAATCTTGTTGAGGAATTGTGTAGCCAAGTGAAGTAATGGCTTTTGCAATAATTTTGTACCACGAATCCAGTTTTTAGCTGGTGAGAATGTGTGCATCCAAGTAATTACACCGGCAACACTGTCATCGTAGTTAGCATCCTTCATAAATTGAGTAATTGAAGCAGCAGTAGTTGCTACTAATTTGAATTCAATTTTATATGGTAACTTTCCACTTGCATTCAACTTATCAACGATTTCGCGAGCATCGTTTTCAACTGATTTAAGTTGTTCTTCACCATAAAGATGTTGACTACCAACGGCAAACCAGAATTTGTAATCAGGTACATTTATCATAATTTAATATCCCCTTTGTTATTATAGAGTCGTCTATTGCTCAATATTTAGCAATCAAGTAACAGCAACATGTAAATCGCTTACAAGAACATTGTAAAATATTTGTCCGTATAAATCAACCATTATTTTTTTTATTAAACAAGTTCTTTATTTAGCCACTAAAAAAGCTTAATTCTAAGGCGCGAATTAAGCATTTAAATTTATTAATTATTTTCTAGCAGTTGAATTTCGAATAATCATTTCAGGATCATACGTAATTGACTCGACTGGTTCTTTATTAATCATTTTGATAATGGACTTGCCAGCATCAATACCCATTTTTTCTTTTGGGTGAACTAAGGTAGTTAAACTAGGTTCAATATATTTACTGAGTTGGTAATCATCAAAGCCAACAACTGACACGTCTTCGGGCACCCGTAAGTCTAACGAACGAATCACATCGATGATCTGAATCGCTAATTTGTCATTATAACAAGCAATTGCAGTCGGATGATTTTCACTCGACATTATTTTAGTGACTCGTTCAAAGATTTTGGCCATTTCGTCGCTTGACTGGTACATGACAATTTCACTCAAATATGAAATCTTTGGATGTTTCAAATACGATTGCACAAAGCCGTTCATTCGGTGAACCCCTTGGCTATCATCAACTTGAAAGACTCCCAAAATTTTTTCATGTTCTTGGGTAAATAGATATTCAGTTAATCGTTGTTCAGCTTCCAAATCATTTGTATGGATGTATGGAAAATCTAATTCATCGTAGTGCGAGTTGATGAAGAGAACTGGAATGCCCGCATCTCTAATTTTTTTGTAGATATCTAAATTAGGATTTGGCAACGCACTTTGTGTTGGTTCCACAATTAACGCTTCAACATTACTATCCAACATTCGAATCAAGCTTTGACGTTCTTTTTGATGGTTGTTATGGGTATTGCTCAGCAGAATTGAGTACCCGCTGTTCGACACAATTCGATCAATTCCACTAATGATATTAGGGAAAATATAGTCAGCAATATGTGTGGTGATAACACCAACCATCTTATTATTTACTTGGGTGACACGTTCAGATTGCCAATCGTCAACAAACATGCCACCACCCTGGATACGATAAATAAACCGTTCATTTTGCAATTCACCCACGGCACGACGAACCGTATATCGGCTCACTCCGAATTGCTTCATAAAGTCGGATTCAGTCGGTAGTTTATCTCCCGTTTGGTATGTCCCAGCAATTATATCTGCCTTAATACCCTTTTTGACTGTCTCATATTTCGTTTCCACAACATTTCTCCTCAAATTTTCTTGTTAAGTTAACTATATCATTCTCTGATTGATTTTACCTGCCCTATCTCAAAATGTTACAATTAATTTCGATGAAAAAACGGAGGGATATCATGACAAACATTTCCGATAATTATTTAACACTTGCAGATGGTAACAAGATGCCACAGCAAGGCTTTGGCGTTTATAAAATCACTGATCAAAGTGAGTTTGATCAAGCAATCGAATCTGCCTGGAACCATGGCTATCGTTTATTTGACACGGCTCAAATGTACAAGAACGAACAAAATTTAGGTGACTCCTTACAAAAACTTGGCGCTCCAAGAGACCAAATGTTTATTACAACAAAAATTTCTGAAGCCAACCAGGGTTACGATAAATCCATTAGTTCACTCAAAGAATCTTTAACGAAACTACAAATGGATTATGTCGATTTATTACTAATTCATTGGCCAATCAATACTGAATTTTTTGAGACTTGGCGTGCATTCGAAGATATCAAAAAAGAAGGCTTGGCTAAATCAATTGGGGTCAGCAATTACGATATGGTTCACATTCAATATTTGGCTACCCAAGCACATGAAATGCCTGTTTTGAACCAGATTGAAGTGAGTCCATTAATGAGCCAAAAGCCAATGTTGAAATTTAATACTGAGAACAATATTACCACCCAAGCCTGGAGCCCATTAGGACGTGGCAAAGTCCTCAACAATCCTACCATTCAAAAAGTTGCAGAAGATACTGGCAAGTCTGCTGCGCAAGTTATTTTACGTTGGCACTTACAAAACGGCATTGCAATTATTCCTAAGTCGGTTCATGACGCAAGAATTGCCCAAAATGCAGATATTTATGATTTTGAATTAACTTCTGCGCAAATGGCACAAATGGATTCAGTTAATACTAATCATCGCGTTAGTAAAGAACCTGAATTAGTATATGAATTTGGTGAACAATATCCATATTAATTTTTTCAACATAAAAGGTTCAAGCAATTTATTAATTTGCTGAAGTGAACCCACAAGTTTGGACAACTAAATTAAGCTACTAACTGATTGGCAAGTTCTCGGTATTGTACTGGTGAC
>NZ_BJEB01000073.1 GCF_005405445.1 Paucilactobacillus nenjiangensis | reverse complement strand
AGGGACTTTGGAGTGTTTTTCCAAAGTCCCTTTATTTTTTATAGTCTGGAATTAGTTTTTTCCCAGCCACTTTATTTTTTGAATTTAAATAAAAATTGATTTGTATACGAAGACTGCTAAGATACCGGCCAAGATTGGAGCAACAACCGGAACCCAAGAATAGTCCCAATGAGAATCACCCTTATTTTTAATTGGATATAATGCGTGAACTAATCGAGGACCAAGATCACGAACAGGATTCAAGGCTGGACCAGTTGCACCACCCATGGAAATAACAAGAGTTGCAACTAAGAAACCAACTGAGAAGTTCGCTAAAGCAATATTTTGTTCAAAGGCGATATTTTTGGTCATTGCCAATGCACCAAAGACTAAAATAAAGGTTCCGACAAATTCATTAACGAATCCATCACGGTAAGAATGAGCCGCATCGATGGTCGAGAAGGTACCTAAAATGGCTTCTGGATTTTCAGTTTGATTATAGTAAGGCTTGTAGCACCAAACCACAATAAGTTGTCCGACGATTGCACCAGCAAACTGGGCGGCCAAATAAGGAATCACATTACTCCAAGGGAACATGCCATTAATAGCTAATCCCAATGTAAATGCAGGATTGATATGATTTCCAGAAACATTCCCAAACATCATTGCTGGAATTAATACACCAGCTCCGTACCCGAGTCCGATTAGAATCCAACCACCATGAGATCCTTTCGTTCCTTTGAGTTCCACGTTGGCGACTGAACCATTACCTAACACGACTAAAAATGCTGTACCGATAAACTCGGCAATGGCACGAATTAATAAGCTGTAATGCATTATGTTTCCCACTTTCTTTCCTAAAATTTGTAATTTTCACACTGTTTAACACTATACTCGACTTTAATAGTTTAGTAAATGATAAATTAGGAAAGAAAGCCACACTTCAGTGGTTGTCGCAAGTGATTTTAATATTGCCTATAAATTTTCAATTTTTTCGGCAATTTGGTCGGCGTCAATGAAGACTTTATCATTATTGTTGGGACGTGGACTAACTGTAGTAAACCAGCTCTTACCCTCAGTTGGGACACCCCAGAAGAAAAGTCCTTTACCAGAATTTTTAACTTTTTTATCAGTCACAATTCCACCAGTCTGATAGTTGATTTGACCGGGCAACTTGAGTGAATACGGTTTAACAATGCCGGAGTTGAGTAAACTTTTAATTAAATAACTAGTAGTTTTATTAGCATTGATTGCAGGTAAACGAGCTTCAACAAGGTAACTTGCACTATATTGTGTGGGCACGTCTAACGCTGAAAAAGTCACAAATTTGCCAGTTTGTTGATCTGCATTTAGTTGCATACGAGGTTTGAGAACTGTGACAATGCCAGCAGAGATTAGGGCAGTTAGTTCTTCAATTCGTGATTCTGGTGGGCCGACAGAGAGAAATGAATTTTCACCTTTAAATTGATTGAGAAAGTATTTTTGATAATCAACCGGTGAAAGTAACTCTAATTTGACAACTTGACGAATTAAGTCACGAATATCATGCAACATATCAAAGGCAGAGGTAAATGGCCCGGTTTTGTTACCGAGTTTGGCATCCGTATAATCATGAATGAGATATTCAACTAAACTGTTTTGAGTGTTTGTGTGTCCGAGAACGTAATCCCAATTCCAATAATCTGAAGGCTCAATCAGCGAGTCTTGAATGAATTCAGTTCGATCAGTTGATTTGATGAATTCATCCAGAAATGTTTCCTGATTGATGGATGGATATTTCATTTGAATTAAACGCTGGTAATACACGTACTCGACTTCAGCGTGCACTAACTCAATAAAGCTTTCACCTGAAACGCTACCAGGTTTTGTATGCTTGGCAAACCAATCTGCAGTTAAAAAATGGGGTTGATCATTTTCATTGGTTTGTTTTTGATTGGTGCCTTTTCCATGAAATGGAAATCCACGTCGTGATCCCGCAATGATTTGAGGCTCATTACCGGAGGGATGATAAACCAACTTTTGATTTGCTTCTCGGGTGAAATGACCGCCACGCCCTTGGGTCAGCATGGTAACGGCATCAAAAAAGCTGAGCCCAAGTCCACGAATAATGATAGTTTGTTGTGCCTGTAAATCGGAAAAATCATATTCTTGGGGATGAGTGGGTGTTACGTAGGTCAGTTTATTTTTTTTAGCAAATTTACTAAATGAGCTTTCTTCTGGAGTCGGAAAATTTTCAATATGGCCAAGTGACATAACGACTGCATCAGTTTTAAAAAAATGATTATTTAATTCAACCACATATTGTTCGTTGCTTTTAATTACGTTATAGACTTCATCTTTAATTAATTCGAGGTGAACATTGTCAGGTAAATTAGCTACTAAATGCTCATAGAACCATTTCTGATAAGTCCCGTATAGACTTCTTGAAGCATAATTATTGGGTTGAATAATAGCTAATTCTTTCAGCAAGTATTCTTCATTGTCAAAATGTAAATCTTCAATAAATTCTTTGGCTTCTGCAGTTTTTGACCACTCATATAAACTAGGGCCAGGAGTCACTGGTCCATTCATTTGAACTGAGGAGTCAGTAAATAAAGATACAAAATTGACATTACTGTTCATAATCAACTCATGAGGCTGTTCGACTTGCCATACTCTGCCACCGACTCCATGAGGGTCAATTAAAGTGATGTTAATTTTTTCTTGATTTAAGCGGTATCGCTCTGTCAATCTTTCTAAGGTGACTAATCCTCTTGGACCAGCACCGATAAGAGTTACATGCATAATTAAACCTCCTCTTATTTGATGTTACTTCTATTATATATTTATTTTCTATATAAGCACACAATTCGATAAATTTGATTCGACGAATTATGAAATGTTGAGAATTGAGAAATAAAAAAGCGCCTAAACAGCTGAATATCAGTTGCTTAGGTGCTTTATTGAGTGCGCCCCCCCGGAGTCGAACCGGGATCTCAAGAACCGGAATCTTACGTGCGATCCATTACACTAGGGGCGCTTAACAATCTTTAATATTACGTTAAAAGATAATAAAATTCAAGATAAAATCTGAAAGAATCAGGATATTAGTTTTTAGAGTCATTTTTCCTTTAATAATATTTTAATAAAATAGGCAGACTGCTAGACTAAAAGATGAATTTCGAGTATTATTTCTGTGTGTCAAAGAATAGAACTAGCTTTTTTGTTTTGTATAGAAAGTTGTATTTTCAGAACAACGTGATATACTTAACAAGTACGTTTTATTAAAATATTTTATTTCCTAAAGGAGGAAATTGCAGTATGACTGTAAAAATTGGTATTAATGGATTTGGCCGTATTGGCCGTCTTGCCTTCCGCCGTATTCACGAATTAGGCGCTATCTCAAATGACATTGAAGTGGTGGCAATCAATGATTTAACTACACCTTCAATGTTGGCATACTTACTTAAGTATGACTCAACTCACGGTGCCTTCCCTGGTGAAGTTAGTGCAACTGACAACGGAATCGTAGTTGACGGTAAAGAATACCCAGTTTACGCAGAACGTGACGCAGTAAACATTCCTTGGGTTAAGAATGACGGTGTTGACTTTGTCCTTGAATGTACTGGTTTCTATACATCAAAAGAAAAGTCACAAGCTCATATCACTGCCGGTGCAAAACGTGTCTTAATCTCAGCTCCTGCTGGTGATATCAAGACAGTTGTTCCTGGTGTTAACTTGGACATCCTTGATGGTTCAGATACTATCGTTTCAGCTGGTTCATGTACTACTAACTGTTTAGCACCAATGGCTTATTTCTTAAATAACTCATTTGGTATCGAAGTTGGTACTATGACTACTGTTCATGCATTTACTTCAACTCAAATGATCCTTGATGGACCTAAGGGTAGCAAGATGCGTAGTAACCGTACCGCAAGTACAAATACTATTCCTCATTCAACTGGTGCTGCAAAGGCTATTGGTCTTGTAATCCCAGAATTGAATGGTAAGTTAAAGGGACATGCACAACGTGTTAGCGTTGTTGATGGTTCATTGACTGAATTGGTTACAATCCTTGACAAAAAGGTTACTGAAGAAGACATTAACTCAGCTATGGAAAAAGCTACAGCAAACAATGAAGCATTTGGTTACACAAATGACGAAATCGTATCAAGCGATATCATTGGTAGCACATACGGTTCAGTTTTTGATCCTTCACAAACAGAAGTTACAACTGTCGGCGACAAACAAATCGTTAAGACAGTTGCATGGTATGATAACGAATACGGCTTTACTTGCAACATGGTTCGTACTCTTTTGAAATTTGCCACACTTTAAGATAAATAATCATTAATTGAAAAGTGGGAGGAGAATGTCTCCTCTCATTTTTTAATTTATATATAACTAGGAGGGTCAACATGGCTAAATTAACAGTCGAAGATCTAGATTTAGAAGGTAAAAAAGTTTTAATGCGCGTGGACTTTAATGTTCCAATTAAAGATGGCGTTATTGGTAATGATAACCGTATCGTTGCCGCTTTAAAGACTATTCAATATGTTACTGACAAGGGTGGACGTGCAATCTTGCTTTCACATCTTGGCCGTATCAAAAAAGAAGAAGACAAGCCAGCTCTTTCAATGCGTCCCGTCGCAGAACGTTTGTCAAACTTATTGAACAAACCAGTTACATTTGTACCAACTACCGAGGGTACACAACTTGAAGACGCAATTAACGGTCTTAATAACGGTGATGTTTTG
Organism: Paucilactobacillus nenjiangensis; assembly: GCF_005405445.1. Lineage (GTDB taxonomy): Bacteria > Bacillota > Bacilli > Lactobacillales > Lactobacillaceae > Paucilactobacillus > Paucilactobacillus nenjiangensis. The sequence continues at coordinate 4,506 of NZ_BJEB01000073.1, read as the reverse complement.
GTAATGGAAAACACTCGTTATGAAGATGTTGTTAATGGTGAATATGTTAAGCGCGAATCAGGTAATGATCCTGAATTAGGTAAGTATTGGGCTTCACTTGGCGATGTTTTCGTCAATGATGCATTCGGTACTGCTCACCGTGCTCATGCTTCAAACGTTGGAATTGCTTCAAATATGCCACAAGCTGCTGCTGGATTCTTGATGGAAAAAGAAATCAAGTTTATCGGTGAAGCAGTTGATAATCCTGTTCATCCATTCGTTGCTATTCTTGGTGGCGCAAAGGTTTCAGACAAGATTGGCGTAATCAACAACCTACTCAGCAAAGCTGACAAAGTCATTGTTGGTGGTGGAATGACCTATACATTCTATGCTGCTCAAGGCATGACAATTGGTAATTCACTTGTTGAAGTTGATAAAATTGATTTAGCTAAAGAAATCTTGGACAAAGCTGGCGACAAGCTTGTTTTACCAATCGATTCTGTTGTTGCTAAAGAATTCAATAATGATGCAGAACATAAAATCGTTGAAGGCAATATTCCAGACGGTTATATGGCACTTGATATCGGACCTAAGTCAGTTGACTTATTCAAAGATGTTCTTAAAGATGCTAAAACAGTTGTATGGAACGGACCAATGGGTGTGTTCGAAATGAGTAACTACGCTAAGGGAACTCTTGAAGTTGGAGAATTCTTAGGTACACTTACTGACGCAACCACAATTGTTGGTGGTGGTGATTCAACTGCCGCTGTTCAACAACTTGGTGTTGGCGATCGTTTAACTCATATTTCAACTGGTGGTGGTGCATCACTAGAATACCTTGAAGGTAAAACTCTTCCAGGAATTGCATCAATTTCAGACAAATAAGTTCGAAAATAAAAAAGTTCTAAACCCACACTATTGGGGTTTAGAACTTTTTTTATTTAACCGTCGGAAAGGATGATGTGAATTCGGTTAGGTTAATCTCTAGAAAACTAGCGATTGCGAATAGCTTATCCGACGAAATAACGTTGCCACGTTCTACACGAGAAATTGTCATTGCGCTGACAGAAATTCCGTATACGCGGAATAATTCTGCGGAAAGTTCATGTGTTGAAAGGTGGCGGAGTTTCCGTTTATTCTGTATTGTGGTTCCTAATAATACATTTACTGCTCTTGTATCAAAAATTGTGTGCGCCTCCCTAATGCCAATTAACGGTGTATGTTAATTTTATACCGTTTATCATCATAAAAGCTACTATTTTTATTTAAAAACATATTGTTTTCTCTAAAGTATCGAGTTATTATAACTTATATGATACATTGCATAAGAAAAGGGGATGTGTTTTCATGGCTTCTGACCGAATCGAAGGTCCAAAATTTAGGGTAGCTGGACATCTAAAAGAGAATAGCATTAAACAGCAATCCGTTGCCAATTTGATTGGGAAAAGTCTCGGAACTACTAACCGTAAGATTCGCGGAAAGTCAGGCTTTACTGTTGATGAGATTCAAATTTTACATGATAATTTAGAAATACCTATCGAGATCTTTTTCAATTAATCGTCGCATGTGTGATATGATGATAAAATTCGGAACAATAACGGTATATTAAAAAAGTTTTAATCAATTTTGCGATTTGGTTAAAACTTTTTGTAGTTTACAAACAAAAATGATTAATGAACTTTACTAGCCATTTGTCGACAAATTAAGTACTATTAGGGGGTAAAGACTTTGATACGGAGGTGTAGTTATGAGAACACCATTTATTGTTGGAAATTGGAAGATGAACAAAACTGCCGCGGAAGCAATCGAATTTGTGCATGCGGTCGCTGATGAACTGCCAGCTGCAACGAAAGTTGAAAGCGCTGTAGCGGTGTCGCCATTGTATGTACAGGCGATGGCCGAAGCCGCAAAGGGTAGTCCGTTAGAAATCATGGGTGAAAATATTTTTTATGAACAAGCTGGTGCTTATACTGGTGAGGTTAGTCCACAAGTACTAAAAGAAGTGGGCGCCAACTATGTTTTATTAGGACATTCTGAACGACGGATGTATTTCCACGAATCAGATGAAATTATTAATCGGAAAGTATTTGCAGCACTAAAGGCGGGGTTAAAGCCAATTATTTGTTGTGATGAAACGATGGGTCGACAAGTGGCCGGAGATAAAATTCATTGGGTAGTTAGTCAAATTTTGACTGACTTACGTGGCCTAACAGATGAACAAATGAAGTTAATTTCAATAGCGTATGAACCTAGCTGGGCAATAGGGACTGGTAAAAGTGCCACTGCAGAACAGGCTGAAGAAGGTTGCTATTTAATCCGGCAAACAGTGGCAGATATTTATAATGACGAAATTGCTAATGGAATTCGTGTTTTATATGGTGGGTCTGTCAATCCAAGCAATATTGCAGATTTGATGGATCGTCATGATATTGATGGTGTACTCGTTGGTAACGCTAGTTTAGATCCAGATTCGTTTTTGAAGTTAGTTAATTACAAATAGTGGAAGTGAAGATGTTTATGACAGATTTATCAAATAAAAAGATCTTAATTATTGGTGGGAGTTCAGGATTTGGTTTAAAAACTGCAGAATTAGCTTTAAAAGCAAACGCTGAAGTAATCATTATTGGTAGGGATGAACACCGGGTAGATCAATCTGTCACATCATTAAAATCAAATGCAAATCAAGTGGCTGGTGAAGTGTTAGACGCGACGAATTCTGAACAGTTAAACCGATTGTTAACTCACTATGGTCAATTTGACCATGTGATTTCAATGTTAGGTGGGGTAATGGGTGGTGGGTTTGTTACCGCTCCAATCGCTGAAATCAGACAAACAATTGAGGACAAATTTTTCGCTAATTTAACCATTGCCAAGGCAATTTGGCCTCATATAAATAATCAAGGTAGTATGATTTTTACCAGTGGTGCCGGTGGACATCCAGCTGATGCTTCGGGAGCCATTGTTGGTAATCAAGCAATTGAAACAATGGTCGCTGGGTTGGCAGTTGAATTGGCGCCTAAAATTCGAGTCAATGCAGTCGCTCCCACCTGGACGCCGACTGGACTATGGCGGGATTTGCAGGGACAAGAGCTTAAAAGCAATCAAGCACAAATGGTTCAACAAATTCCGCTTCAACGTGTGTCCAAAGTTGAAGAAGTTGCGAAAGCTTTTCTTTTCCTAATGGATAACGGCTTTGTGACAGGACAAACGATATATGTTGATGGGGGCATATCAGTAAATTAAGAGGGTTAATAAGATGATGAATGATTTTACGTTTCAAAATACGACCGATATCAGATTTGGTCAGAATCACATTGATAACGAGCTCCACGATGCAGTAGCAAAATTCGGTAATCGAGTATTGTTAACTTACGGTGGAGGTTCTATCAAGAAATCTGGACTATATCAACGATTTATCAAAGCTTTGGAAGGGCTGGAGGTCACAGAATTACCTGGGATAGCACCAAATCCTAAAATTGATTAAGTCCTTGAAGGCCAACGCTTAACGCAAAAGCTGAATACTGATGTAATTTTGGCTGTTGGTGGGGGCTCTGTCATTGATGCTTCTAAAGTAATCGGTTCAGCTTATTTCTATCAAGGTGATCCTTGGGATTTAGTAGTGGATGCCAAAAAACGCAACTCTTTAGATCAATTACCGGTTGTTGATATTTTGACTATTGCCGCTACAGGGACTGAAATGAATAATGCAGCCGTGATTTCTAACCCAGATTTGAACAAAAAAATTAGAACTTTTGGTCCTAAGACGCCGGCCGTTTCATTTTTGAATCCGACTCAGACGTTTACAGTTTCTAAATATCAAACTGCTGCGGGCTCAATTGATATTTTTTCTCATCTGACGGAACAATATTTTGATCGAGCAATGACTGAACCAATGGACAATATGATCGAAGGGTTAATGCGTGCAGTCATTAAATATGCACCAATTGCAATCGCTGAACCTGAAAATTATGATGCGCGCGGTAGTTTAATGATTAGTGCAACGATGGCATTAAATGGCTTATTTAGATCTGGTCGCGAAAATAGTTGGACTTGTCATTCCATTGAACATGAATTATCAGCTTTTTATGACATCACCCATGGCGTTGGTTTAGGAATTTTAACACCTTGTTGGATGAAAAAAGTTTTCGAAGATCCCTCAACGCATGCTAAAATGGCTAAAGCGGGTCGAAACGTGTGGAATATTCAAGGAGATTCTGATACTGAGGTTGCCTCGAAGACAATCCAAGCGGTTTATGATTGGGTTAAGAGTCTTGGGGTGCCAACCACGTTACCAGATGTCGGAATCAACAGTGCTGAGCATTTTGAAGAGATGGCTACCTCAGCGGTTAACCAAGCTAACTTATCTGAAAAAGCCTACGTTAAGTTAAGCCCGGACGACGTTGTGAAACTGTATCAAGCTTCAATGTCAACAAACGGATTTGAATAAAAATAAGTGGCTGGGAAAAAACTAATTCCAGACTATAAAAAATAAAGGGACTTTGGAAAAACACTCCAAAGTCCCTTTAA
>NZ_BJEB01000072.1 GCF_005405445.1 Paucilactobacillus nenjiangensis | reverse complement strand
AGTTAGAGAAGGAATTACCTATTTCACTGAAAAATTTATCTCAGCGAAGAGAAATGACCTTACCGCAGCGGAATACCGTTTTGGCAAGGCCAACTAATTTTTATTATTTAATGTGTAAACTTGACAGGGCACAGTACCACCAGTAATTTGGCCTTTTTTGTTTGTTTCAAACTTGCCCAACTCCAGCATAAGTTTTACACTATATTTGTAAACGGTTTCACAAACAAACTTAGGAGGTAGTTAACATGGCACGTATATTCGCTAGTCCTGCTCATTATGTACAAGGTAAGGGTGTATTTAAAGATCCTAAACAGTATTTAACCTCACTCGGAAAAAATCCAATTATTTTGGCTGATTCTGTAGTTTGGAAAATTGCTGGGAATGACTTAAAAGCAACGCTAGAAAAATCAGGATTTACGGTCACTAAAGTTACTTTCCATGGTGAAGCTTCAGATGAAGAAAGTGCGAGAGTTGTTGCTGTCGGTAAAGAAAATGAATCAGATTTCATTATCGGTCTTGGTGGCGGGAAGACTCTTGATACAGCTAAAAATATTGCTGATCATTTAAAAGTACCAGTCGCAATTTTACCCACAGTGGCCTCAACCGATGCACCATGTTCTGCTTTATCAGTAATGTATACTCCTGAAGGCCAATTTAAAGACTATGCCTTTTATTCAAAGAATCCAGATTTAGTTTTGTTAGATACTGAAGTGATTGCCCATGCACCCGTTCGGACATTGATTGCTGGAATTGCTGACGCAATGGCTACTAATATTGAAGCCCAAGATGTCGCTCGTGGTCACAATGATTCGATGTTAGGGGCCAAACAAACTCTTGCTTCTTTGGCAATCGCTCAAACCTGTGCGGATAATTTATTTGCTCATGCTTCTGCTGCCGTGGCTGCGGCGGAAGGCCAAGTTGTGACACCTGCCTTAGAAACAATTGTTGAATCCAATACTTTGTTAAGTGGACTCGGCTTTGAAAGTGCTGGTTTAGCAGCTGCACATGCCATTTATAATGGGATGACCGTCTTAACCGGCGACATTGAAAGCTTAATGCATGGTGAAAAAGTCGCTTACGGTTATTTATGTGAACTGATGTTAGATAACGTGCCTGAAGAAGAATACAACAAGTTCTTAAACTTTAACCGGCAATTTGGCTTACCAACTACACTGGCAGACTTGAAAATCGATGGGATTGCTTATGAGGAACTATTAAAAGTTGGTGAACAAGCTACCATTCCTGGTGAAACCATTCATCAAATGCCTTTCGAAGTTACCGCCAGCGATGTCGCTGATGCCTTTGTCGCAGTTGATCAATATTCTAAAACTCATTAATTAAATTGTGAGGGAAAATTATGGACACTGAGTCACAATCAAATTTTGATTTATACCAAGAAATTCGTTATTCAGGTAGTTTGTCCGCCGGCATGCTGCACAATTTGGCCCGCAGGGAGTTAGAGCGTCGTGGCGCCAACGGTGATGACCAAGCGCAGATTATCTTGGAAGATTATTTGGACGAATTCAATTACAATTTTAAAAATTAAACAGAAAAGTCAGCATCGACGAAGATGCTGACTTTTTAAGTGGGACCAATTAACGAGCTTTGAAAAGTGAATGACAGATTTGGGACAGGGCAATAATAATGACAATGCCAATTACTTTTTCCAGGACATTAAAATGGCTCAGAAAAATAACTAGTAGAATTGCGATGATTTCAACAATAAAAATTAAATATTTCATAATAAAACTCCCCCAAGAGTTAACCCATAATTTTCTTCCACAAACTTTTATCTGGCTTGGCAAACGAGAATCCTTCACCAAGCGTCTCAGATGTATCACTTTCGGTGATGAATGCTTGTGGATCTATCTTTTTGATTAATTCGTAGACTGATGCCACTTCAGAGGGATCAACAACGGTGTAAACGACTTGTTGTTGATTTTTTGTATAACCACCCTTGGCATCAAATAGTGATGTTCCACGTTCCATTTTTTCCATAATTGCATCGGAGATTTCAACGGATTTGGAAGAAAAAATGAGGAATGCTCGAGCTGAGTAACCACCTTTTTGGGTGAAATTCAAAATTTGAGCAAAGACGAACGACATAATTAAGGTATACATCATGTGGACAATGTCTAAGTACACGAGTGACAAAAGTAAAACGGAAGCATCGAGCACAAACATCGTGCGGCCCATTGGAATATTTAATTTACGTTCTAAAACCAGAGCGACGACATCGGTACCACCAGTTGTGCCACCAAAGCGCATGATGAGTCCTAGCCCTAAACCACCTAAAATTCCGGCAATGATGGCAGCTATTAAAGCGTCATGATGTAGTGGTGGATTCATTGGAACAATTTGCCAAATCCATAACCAAGCTGACAAACTGACAATTCCAAACAAAGTATAGATAATTGAACGTCGGCCCAGTAGCCGGTAGCCGACGATTAATAAAGGAATATTTAAAATCAAAGTTGTGTAGGCTGGGTTCAGTCCGAATAATGCCCGAAGTATCAGGGTTATACCCGAGATTCCACCTTCGGCTAAATTGTTGGGGATATTCACGTTAATTAATGACCACGCGTAGAGGGCAGATCCAATTAAAAAAGCGAGTAAATCACGGAAACGAATGCGTTCTGCTGTTTTATTCATGTGCGGCCTCCTTGAAATTAGTTATATAAGAAGTATATCACTGATAACAGGGTGAGACATGCTCGACAGGTTTTGAAAGCAGACAAAAACACCATCCCCAGAACCTGGAGATGGTGTCGTTGCTGTTTGGAATAGTCAACGCAATTTTGTTGACTCGTTCACTTATTAAATACGTCAATTAAGCGTCAATTACGTTAAATCAGTTCAGTTATTTTTTCTTTGCTTTTGCTTTGACTGTCCGACGAAGTTTGAAGAGGACTAAAAGGTTAGTCATGGCCAGTAGAATGGCACCCCAGAGACCAGTTTGGGAACTAGAATCATCAGTTTGAGGGAGAACTGATGCTGCCGTGACCGGAGCTTCTTTAACTGAACTCTTAGCTGGAGTAGTTGCCATTGGAACTGGGGAGGTTGGAGTGACTTCAGCTTCTGGAGTTGGTGCTTCTGGGTCGACAGGTTGCTCGGGATCGACTGGTGTTTCAGGATCCACTGGTTTCTCTGGTTAAACGGGTTTTTCGGGGTCAATCGGTTTTTCTGGTTCTGGTTCGACATCATAGTAGAAGTAGACGTCAGTGATTGGTTGCACGATTTATACCGGGATGGTGTTGCTGTCGAGATCGATTAAGCGACCGTGACCAATTTGGTATTTGTCTAATTGGAAACCATATGATTCTAATTCGGCAATCCGATCAGTGACATCAGCAATGTCACCAACTTTAACTGCATCGTTAGTCTCGGTACTCTGTACATGGACGTAGCCTGGATTAGTCGCTGATTCATCCCGAATTTCCGGGGTAGTTAAATCAACGGGTGTATTCACGTCATCCAAGTAGACGGTTTCTACAATTTCTTTATTGCCATCGGGGGTTAGATGATGGATGTAAAGAACGGCGGCAGTTGATTGCCGAACACCATAATCTGAACGGGTCGCGAACGAATAATTAGTAGTTTCGTTGGTTGCATAAGTCCGCTGATTTCCAGCGTAAACGTATTTTTCTTCCCCCGGAGTAGTTTTAACTGCAACCTTTGATTGAGTGGCATAGTAGTATTGTGGAATTTGCAAGTTAAAGGACACCTTCAAGTTGGATAGGTTGTTCCCACGTTCCATATAGAAGATATTCATTTTATGTTCCTTACCAGCTTCCTTCCAATCAGCACCAAAGATGTCTGCCATGTTAGTTTTTTCAGTCGTCTTACCCACGGTAGCGATAATAGCACCAGTATCAAAATTAATCGATCCAGTCATTGCATCATGTATACCGCCCAAATCAAGCGCTAAGGTACCATCAATATAGAGCCAGAAATCATCGTCTCCACTGAAATTGAAGACCATGGGTGTCGTATTGCCTTCAGCATCCGTTATCATACCACCGATTGGTTGTACATAATCAGTTTCCATCGAGATGCCGAAGTAGTGGTTAACTCGGTTACCAGTCGTCTTTAAAGGAATGTCTTGTGTGGCAGAAAAATCTGCTGCTGCTCCATTTTTAAAGAAGTCGTCAACGGTATTGAATGGGAAGATTTGTCCACCATAGCTACCGGCTTTATTGGATAAATTATAAACTTCAAAGTTTCCGGTAGCCATATTAAAGTAAATATAGTTAGACGCACTATCGAAACTATAGCCACCACGACCGTCACTGGCAAACATTTTTAGTAGATCAGCATCGGCGATGGAAGCATAGCCAGCTGGATCACTAGTACTGTCAAATAGGTAACTGAGAGATTCTTTATTGCCGACTTTTAAGACTGGATAGCCGTCAGCGCCGAGGCTAGTTTCAACCATGCCGGGAGCATAGGAGTTGCCATCTGTATATTTGTTGTAGTTAGCAGCGCCACTGATACCGCCACCACCTGGAGAGAATTTGAGGGTGTGATTTTTGTTGACCCCTAAATCACTGAGGTCTTGGCCTAACTGCGTACCTGTCCCTTCGTAATTTTTTTCAGCATCTAGCCAATAATCCTTAATGCTGATTTTCACTCCTGGATTAATGGTATCAATAATTTGCAATTTATCGTTAGCTTTCATATCGGTCGCCGGGTTGACCAAAGGTTCGACTTCTTCATAAACCACGGCATCAGTTGGAATGTTATTCTTGTCTGTGTCTGTTTGAATTAGGTAAACTTCATTATCAATGATTATATAAGATTGATTTGTTTTGACAGCAGCCTGAATGGCTTCGTATATTTCAGTATTTCGGCCTTCATCGTCGGTAGCAACTAAATCGTCGCGCGCAACATATTTGGCAAATTCTTTTTTTCAGCGTCAGACAATTGAATTTGTGTTTTAATTACTGTTCCATCGCTAGCCGGTACATACGTATAATAACTACCAAGTTCATAGGTGACATTAGCCAATGAGTAACCGCTTTCATTTTCGACGTCATTTGGGTTGGCGTATTCGGTTGAGGCCTCTGTAGAAACATCAATGTAGTTGGTTGTAGGGATGTTAGTGACGTTATCGGTGGTGATTAAGATAAAGCTAGCACCTACGTAACTGGATTGTTGATCATAAGCGGCTTGCAAGTCTGCTGCAGTACCATTGTATGATACTGTTGATACCACATCTTTACCGAGTGCAGTTTGCAGGTCAGTCAATTCCGCGGTCGTCAGGTTTACAAATGAATAAGTGCCATTGACTTCAATCACGCGTTGAAAATGAGTACCATTGAAGGCAATCGTGTGAATGGTGTCATTCTCAGTGGCAGCGCTGGTTTCTAAATAATGGCGAATGGTTTCAGAATAAACATGATTAGGGTCTAAGCCAGCAGGCAAGGCACTGGCGTCGTCAGTCGTTTCGACTTTATAGTTTTTACCATCGTCGATAATGGATGGTGCTTGCGCATCCACCGCGCTGGAAATCGCATTTAAATCGGTGCTATATGTGGTACTAGTCGCACCAGCATTACTCGCTGCATTTACGGCAGCTTGTTCGGTATCTGTTAATGGAGTATAAGTGCCATCGGTATTTTGAGAATAATTGTTATTTTGTCCCTGATAATAGTCGACAACTGTTTCATTAGTGGCGGCTGGATTAACATCACTGGCTGGGATATATTCAGTGATGACGTCACCGGGCTGTGGTGCATTGGTTTCTGTAGTGACGGAAGTCGTCGTGGAAATTGTCGGATCAGTTGTGGAATCAGCTTGTGCAATGGTGGTGCCAACGATCATTAAGCCCCCAACGAGGGCGCATGCAAAGATCCATTTCTTGCCATCCTTGTACATCTTGTAGTTGGTTCGTTTCTGTTCACCTTGAATTTTCATGATTTTTCCTCCCTTTCAAACATAACGTTTGTGCTATGGTCAGAATAATAAAAAAGTGTGAAGAAAATATAAATTTATGTTCCAAAAGTGATAATAATCATAATATTATCATGATACTTACAAAAAGAAAGTGCTCTGATGAATACTTGTGCAGTACTTCGCAAGCTGGTCTAGACATTATAAAAAAATTGAAAATAAATTTTGAATTTGCAATAAAAACGATATTTTTGAAATAAAAAAGCAACATTCTTGAAAGAATGCTGCAAAAAAAATGCACAAAAAAACGACCACCATATTTAGTCGAGGGTGATCGTTATTAAACACTCAGTATTAGAGTGTGGCGTGATAAACACGCGACCAGGTGTATTTCAACCTGGTGAGGTTTGGCAACCTGTTGACAGTATACTATAGAATGCGGTGAATTACGAGTGCACGGTTGTGTTACGGTATAATCTTCGATATACCCAAAGTCTAAAGTAAAGGAAGTGATTTAAGTTGAAAATGTAATCGGCAAATTCAGAACAAACAACTGTACTCAATGAGTAGGGTTTATTCTATTGCAATTACATCTTTTTCTTAAATCGATAAATAAAAATTATGACACATGTTCATAAGCATCACGAAACATTAATAGAATAAACCACTTATTGAACCAATGAGGTGAAATAAATGGGCACACTTAAAATACAAAATATGTCGTTTCGATATGATGGCATGACCAACGAATTATTTGCCGACGTTAATTTAGCGATTGATGAATCTTGGAAACTCGGATTAATCGGGCGCAATGGTCGTGGTAAAACGACACTACTAAACATTCTGAGAGGTCAATTAGACTATCATGGTTCAATCGAAACTAATTTAACCTTTAATTATTTTCCGGCGGAAGTTAGTAATCCAAATGAAACGACCGAACAAGTCTTACTAGCAATTACCCAGACGGATGTCTCTGAGTTATGGAAAATTCAAATTGAAATGGATCAACTCGGCTTATCGGATGCAATTTTGAGTCAACCGTTCAATCAATTAAGTCCGGGAGAACAAACGAAAGCACTATTAGCCGCATCCTTTAGTCAACCAGCTCAATTTGGCTTGATTGATGAACCAACGAATCATTTGGATGCGGCGGGCCGCGAAGTAGTCGCTAATTATTTGAAGCAAAAAACTGGGTTTATCGTGATTAGCCACGACCGGGCATTTTTAAATGCAATTATTGATCATATAATTTCGATTGACCGGACCCAACTCCAATTATTTGCCGGCAATTACGACACGTGGCAAGCGGCCTTTGATCAAAAAAATCAGAGTGAAGCACAACTGAAGTCAAAAATTGAACGTGAAGTTAAAACCCTCAATTAATCCGCCGAACAAACCAAATCATGGGCAACACAAGCCGAAAAAGGGAAAAATAAAAGCGCCCATCAAAACCAACAAGTTAATCTGGATAAAGGCTTTATTAGTCACAAGGCCAGTAAAGTGATGAAAAAAGCCCAAAATACGCTCAAACGCACGGAAGCGGGAATTGAACAAAAGCAACAATTGTTAAAAAATGTTGAAACGCCGCAAGTACTGACCCTTAACTACCACCCATTGAGCAAAACGTTCGTGACAGTGCAAGATTTGCAAGTTATCCGTGGGGAGCGTCAGTTACTTAACAGTGCCCTGAATTTTGAACTGAAACCAGGTGAACGCTTGGTATTACAAGGCTTAAACGGTAGTGGTAAATCCACGATTCTACATGCGTTACAAGGTGAGACGTTCTTAATTTCCGGCGGGACTGTGCATTGGGCACATCAAGTTAAAATTTCATATGTCAGTCAAACCTTTGATAATCTCTCCGGTAGCTTGCAGGAATATGCGGACCAGTATCACTTGGAACTCTCTGATTTACTTAACATGCTACGTAAATTAGGTTTCGAACGGCAAACTTTTCAGGTTGATCTATCGCAAATGAGTATGGGACAGCAGCGTAAACTCGCCATCGCACGGTCGTTATGTGAACCGGCCAATGTCTACCTGTGGGATGAACCGTTAAACTACTTGGATGTGATTACTCGCCAAGAAATCGAGACGTTAATTACTGAATCTCAGCCGACAATGATTGTGGTTGACCATGACACCACCTTCACCGAAGCAATCGGCACAAAATATCTCTCAATCTAGGGTGATTTCGCTTCCATTATGGATAAAACTTGTACTATAATTATTGCCGGGGATAATGGGGTGAAAATTATGACACAAGAACAAATTAAAAATATTTTATACGCCGTAATCGTGGGGGATGCGCTGGGTGTGCCAGTTGAATTTAGTCAACGCGACACGTACTTTGTTGATGAAATGACTGGTAATGGTACCTGGGACCAACCAGCTGGCTCATGGTCTGATGACAGCTCCATGACGCTCGCGTTAGCACAAAACCTCGTTGCACAAGGATCTTATGATGATTTAATGCAACGTTTTGCCGGCTACGTCTACGATGGTAAGCTCACACCAAATGGAGAAACTTTTGATGTTGGCAATACCACCAATCAAGCAGTTCAAAACTACGAGCGCCATCACATGGCACCATTAGATTGCGGGGTCGAAGACGAAAATGCTAATGGTAATGGTGCGATTATGCGGTTAGCACCGTTAGCAATTGAGTTAGTCGGACAAGAAGATTTGAACACACGGCTAAACATCATCACTGAATACACATCGTTAACGCATCGCCATCCGCGAGCCATCGTGGGGAGCTTAATTTATGTCGAAATGCTTCGTGAATTACTGTTAGGTGCAGATTTACCAAGTGCCTTAATGAACGTTCAAAGCGAATTAACAACTTCTAGCTTGGATCAACTGTATTTAAATGAATTTGTTTACTATGAACGAATTTTTGACGGTGGTTTTAAAGACTTACCCGCCGATGAAATTAATAGTACCGGCTACGTGGTCGACACCTTAGAAGCAGCTATCTGGGTGGCGCTGAATCATTCTGACTTCCAAGATGCTGTTGTTGCGGCGGTTAATTTAGGCGAAGACACGGATACAATTGCCTCGATTGTCGGCGCAATTGTTGCGAGTGCAACAGAGTCAATTCAGATTCCAGCCAATTGGAGTGGAGCCATCCAAAATCGAACTTTAATCGACGAAATTGTGGAACCATTTGCACAGAAATATTCTGCCTAGGAGAAGACTATGAAAGATGTCAGAATCTACAAAACTTTACGTGATATTCGACAAGCTTTCTTTCAACTATTAGAAAGTGATGGATTCAGAAAAATTACCATTGGTAAAATTTGTGAGGTAGCGCTGGTTTCAAGATCGACATTTTATTCTCATTATCAGGATAAGTATGATTTACTCGAAAAATTATTGGATGAATATTCCGCCCTTTTTAATCAACTAGCTAAGCAAAGGGCAGATGCAATTTTAACTGCTCAATTGAATGTGTTATCAGTTTCTGAGATTACAAATGCTTTTAAAAAAGCATCAATCCGAGATCAATACGCTTTTGAAAGTTCATGAAGAAGGCCTAGATTTACATGCTAGGTGGGAACAGAGCTTAGATACACTATGGGTTGAGGTTAGCAAAAGTCGAATCAAGCAAGAAGTTCCCTTGACATTTTTGAGTAAAATTAGCTCGTCATTGATTATTTCTTATATTGAGTGGACATTAGCTAGCGATGAGGAGACAGATGCTCCATCCAAATTGATGGAATCTATTTTTACAACTATTTACAAATAAACCGTACAAATATTGTCACAGTGTTCGATTTCGAACATGGTGGCTTTTTTTGATTATTGTTAATCCTGTAATTCACCAATAGAATAGTTGATGAAAATGGGATTGCCTATGCTGTTGATCAAATTGTTGATTTATTGGCTGAAGGTATTGATGGTATTCATTTATATACCATGGACAACCCTGTTGTTACGAAACGAATTTGTGAAGCGATTAGAGCAATGGTATAAAGAAGTGCTTTTCACAGTGGGTAGCTTCGAAGCATTAGCAATAAACAACGCAATGATTAGATCTTAAATCAATGTGTTGTTTGAGCTAAGTGACGAAGTTGCTGTGAAAAGCATGACAAAAAAGAAGAGCGTGAACCCAGCTGGTCAGCTTGTGAGCAACTAACGATGAATAATTAAAGTGCACGGGGTTATGTGTGCTTAATTATTTGAGTTAGGTGATCAAGTTAGATGGGTAAACGCGTTTCTGTTCGTAAAGTTGGGTAATTTCTTACACGAAAAATATTGTCAGCGTTATGCTGACCGTTGAAATAAAATCATAAAAATCTGACTAGAAATAGTCAGATTTTTTGTGTTTTTGCGTCTTTAGACCTGGTTGAGCACGTCAAGTGTGCGAAACAAAAAACCACCTGCTATGCGGGTGGAGAGTAAATGGGTTATACAAAAATGCCCCCATCAGATTTAGAATGAAGGTGTCGAAGCCAACATAAAAAATCGAAAGGGAGC
>NZ_BJEB01000071.1 GCF_005405445.1 Paucilactobacillus nenjiangensis | reverse complement strand
ATCCTCCAATTTACTTCCTTAATTATACTAAATCAGAGTCTCTATTTAACTTGTACACTTTTTATTCTAGGCCCAAAACCAAAAGAATCTACTGATGATATTGCTGATAATTTCTATGAAAAAGATGAACTGAAAAAATTCATGGGTGCAATCACAAATGATAAAATACTGATCACTATGAGATTATTAGCATTCACTGGCTTGCGAAAAGGTGAATTATTGGGGTTAAGATGGACTTGACATCAACATGACTGATAAGACACTCCATGTTCAACGTGCTGTTACACGTGGAGAGAATGGATTAGAGTTTGGTCCACCCAAAAATAAACAGTCGAATCGTGTGATTGACATTGACCCGTTAACGTTGAAGATTGTCAAGCATTGGAAGACAGCTCAAAAAGCTGAACTACTTAAATTAGGTTTGAAACCAGTAAAAGAACAGTTAGTTTTATCTAGCAAATCAAATGGTATTTTAAGCCCGTCTAAGCCGGGTAAGTGGATTAACGTAACAGCAGATAAAGTTAAATTAAAACACATCACAGTGCATGGTATGCGACATACACATGCCAGTTTGATGTTTGAATCAGGAATCAGTATTAAGGAAGCACAAGTTAGACTTGGCCATTCAAGTTACCAAACCACAGCCGACATTTATACCCATGTTACTAAAAAACAGAAACTGGAAACTGGTAAGAAATTTGCTGAATATGTTAATTTCTAATATGTATTTTTAAGACTCTATGCAGAGTCTATTTTTTTATTCAAATTCAAAAGCACTAACTTTACACTAACTTTCACGTCAGAAACATTGATAAGCATTGAAAATAAAAAAGTACCCTAACCATTGAAATAACAACGATTATGGTACTTATTGATACTCATTGATAAACATTGAAGTTTATCGTTATTCGATAAAATGGAGATGAGGGGAGTCGAACCCCTGTCCTAGCATGTTGCCAATCTGACGTCTACGCTCATATATCAACTATTTAAAATTCGCTAATCAATTCGCCGCTGATCAGGGCCAACATGATTAACTAGTCCGATTAATCTCTTCTTACCACTTCTGACTGGAGCAATAAGCGTAAGCTCACTTAGTTTTTGGACCCAGTATCAAGCCATGAGCAAACCTGGCTGGATCTCCACTCGCTGGTATTAAGCAGCTAAAGCGAAATTGTTTGTATTATTTTTTGCAGTTATAATTTAAACTGAGCGTTTTAACGAAGTCGCAACCTTCGAAGCGCAGTCAAACCTCAACCCATACCAGTCGAATCCATAAACATCCCCGTTTATGCACATTCAATATTACCATATCGCGCACCATTTTGGTACCATTTGAGCTATAACTGCACAAAAAAAGACGCCTCACTGAGACATCTTCAAAAGTTAATTTAAATTTTAGTACCAACCATTTGCTTGCCAGAATGATTGTGCTGCAGTCCATGAACCATAACGGTTTGCAACATATTGGTCAGCAACACGTTCTTGGTTAGCAGCTGAATAGTCACCATTTAAGTATGATGCGCTCAATTGATACTTACCAATAAATTGTCCATTGGTTGCACCATATGAACCGCCAGATTCTTTGTTAGCAATCCAAGCTTTAGCGGCTGCATCACTACCAGAAGTTGAGCTTGTGTAGCTTGAGCTGTCACTTGAAGTAGTTGATTGATCAGATGCTGGAGTTGTAGCAACTTCTTCGTCAGTTGCGGCACGAACTGTACCATCACTTGTGATAAGTAATTTTTGACCAGTAACGATCAAGTTAACGTCTGAAATGCTGTTGTTTTTTGCAATTGTATCAACTGCATCTGTTGTTTTAGTGTATTGTACTGCAATATCTGAAAGAGTATCTCCAGATTTAACTGTGTAGATTTCATCAGCGTTTGCTGTGGCTGTAGTTGCTACAACACCAAGTGCAATGGCGCCTAAAGTAGCAGCAGAATATTTTAAAACATTTTTACGTGAAGTCATATACCAATAACCATCCTTTTTGTAATGTTTACATTGTCTTTTTTTAACTGTGACTATCATAATGGATGGATATTACTCATGTGTAACGCGCGTATTTCAATTTGCACTATTTTTGAATTGTTTGTAATAAAAGCTATGTTAATTATCACTGATTGACGAATAATCAGTTTCATATCAGCAATTGTTTTATCACTCGATATTATAACTAACCCGTGTTATAACAAACAAAAAAGGGTAGTAAGACTGGAAATCTTAACCCTTTTTTAATAAATTAGATTATATATGTTAATTATTACAAAACAAGTCAATACTTAGACAAAACTTAAGCAAAGTCTGCGTATTTTTCGACAAATTCTGCAACTCCGTCAGCATCATTGGTCCCGGTGACGTCTGTCCCTTGTCGTTTTATCTCATCTTTGCCATTTTCCATGACAACGCCAACTTGGGCACTTTTAAGCATCCCTAAATCATTTTCGGCATCCCCGAACACCATCAAGTTTTCAAATGTCCAGCCAAAATGATTTAATAATGCTTCGAGTCCAACAGCTTTATCCATATCATGATCCAAAAATTCCAGAATTTTAGGTTGTGACCTCACAATATGATAAGTTTCAAACATTTCATCAGTGACTCGATCAAATGCGTCATTTAAAATTGAGGGTTCTGTAGTCATGACCGCCTTACTATAATCATGAGCGTCTAACTGATCAAAATCCGTGGGCACAAAATCAATCTTAGCATTCAGCATTTGCTGATAAACCGACCGTTTTAAATCCGTGATTGGATAGACAGCTTCAAAGTCTAAAATATCCAACGGCAATCCATTAGTTTGCGCAAAGTCATGCAGTAATTGCAGCTTTTGTTTTGAAATTCCTTTTTGACTCAAAACTGTCTTTTCAGTATTTTGAATTACCAACGCACCATTGAAAGTGATCGTATAGTCGTCATCGTTGGTTAAGCCAAGTTGTTCAATATACTTCCAAATCGCGTTAATTGGCCGACCAGTACAGAGCACAATCTTAACACCTTGTTGGTGTAAAGCCTTCAATGCCTGTTCGTTGCGTGGACTAATCTGCTTGTCACTCGTTAATAATGTTCCATCTAAATCCAGTGCCACCATTTTAATCATTATTTTCACCTCACCGCTTACTATAACAAAAAACCACGGTGACTTCACCGTGGTTAACTGCATTTATTGATTTTTTGTTGTTCTGCCGCCTCAGCTTCTTCTTTTAATAAAGCATCCTGGGCATCTTGTAAATCTTGAGCTTTTTTAGCGGCTTTTTTGGCGGCCGCCTTAGCAGCTTTTAACTCAGCATCTTTAGCTGCCTTTTTCTTTTTAGCTTCTTCACGAACTACTCGATTATCGAATTCTTCAATGAAGTCTAAAATCTCGCCGGCTTTGTCTTCACCAAAAATATTCACCCAACCACTAAAGCGGGTGGCCACATTTTTACTGATTTCTTCTTCAACCTCTTTACCGCTCTTGGTTAAATGTAAGAATAAACGACGACGATCTAATGGATCAGCTTTTTGATACACATATTTATGTTTAAGCAACACTTTAATTTGACGCGAAATAGCACTTCTAGTTACGCCTCGTTGCTGCGCAATATCCATCAACATTATTTTCTTTTGTGTCGAAATATCGTGTAGAATTAGATATTGTTCAAATGAAAGAAAATACTTTGCAGCTGGTTCGGAAATAAAAGTGTCTAACGATTTAAGCGTTGACATATATACGCTAATTGCCTTTATCAACAATTCATCTGAATCCATGGCTATTCCCCTCCCGGTCATAATAATATAGACTATATCTATACGGTATAATATGCGTCATTTTGAACAATATGTCAACTGATTAATATTTAAGGGGGGTTAATATTGAATTTAAAGCCAATACAGCAAGCAGAGCTCAATTTATTCGAGACTTTTATCATGATTTGCAATCAATATTCATTACATTATTTTCTAATTGGAGGCTCACTTTTAGGAGCAATCCGTCACCAAGGATTTATTCCCTGGGATGACGACTTAGACATTGGCATGGCTCGTGAAGACTATAACAAATTTTTAAAACTGGCACCGGTTTTAATCTCACATTCTGCCTATTTTTTGCAAACTCCATTCACCGATAAAAACTATGCCATGAGTTACGCTAAGCTCATCGATTTAGATACTGAGATTCAAGAAAAGAATAATTATAATAATGCCAAGAGTGGAATTTTCATCGATATTTTCCCATTTGATGCCATTCCGGAAAAGAGTAGTGAGCAAACCGCTCAAATGGCCAAAATAAAATTTTACGATAGTTCGATTATCGTCCGGTTAGGTTATCGCTTAACTGACTCGGCACTTAATCGGCTATTTAAACCATTAACCACCCGTCAATACGGTGATGTCCGCGAATTAAAACATAAACGCGACGAGGTTTTTCAACAATACAATCAAGACAATTTACCAGAATACAAAAATTTAGCGTCACAATATAAGTATGACAAAGAGATCATGTCGGTAGAGGAAATGACGAACCTAACCAGTCACCCATTCGCTCATCTGAATGTGATGATTCCCGCCAACTACGATGCGATTTTAAGCCGCTTATATGGCAATTATATGGCACTCCCACCCGAAGGTGATCGCTCGCCAAAGCACTACACCGAAGTCATTATTAACGGTAAAGAAATCCTATAAAAAATGCACCTCAGAAAATTCCTGAGATGCATTTATTTTTTTATCTAACTACGATAACCGAACAAGGCGCATTCTGCGACATATAACTAGCTTGGGTACCAATAAAGATACTATTTTTTTCAGTTGTTTCCGATCCACAAACTAATAAGTCGGGATTAAATTCTGGAATGATATCTTGCACAATCACCTTACCAGGTTTACCTTCGCCAATAAAGCCCTTGACGTCTATTACACCAAACTCTTTTGCCTTCTTGACGTATTCATCCATGGAGGCTTGCATGACGTTTCTGCGGCCTTCTAGGACATCTGGCTGCATGCTTTCATACACACTCAAATCCTTCGTTTCCAAAACCGTCACAATTCCCAGAGGAACTTTAGCAGCACGGGCAAAAGTGACTGCATAATTAAAAGCTTTTTGTGACGAACTTGAATCATCTTCATCAACCGCCACTAAAATACTCTTAATCGAAATCTCTTGAACATCAAAATCTATTTCTCGTTTACCCATGTTGTTTCCTCCACTTATTTACAATCTAGAACTATTTGCTTAACATTACTGATCTTTCAATATCTCTGTGACAATTAACTTCGCAAATTGCGTGTTACCATCTACGTTGGGATGCACATTATCATCATAGAACCAGTCTCGATGAGCGATACTAGCGGAATACCAATCAATCACATGCACATTACTATGGTTTTTTGCCAGCTTATTGATTTTATCATTCACTGGCTTTTGCCAAGGTTTCGATGGCACATGCGTGGTAATCCAGTATACTTGACGTTTTGTTCCAATCGTCTTCAGCATTTTATTGGCATCATCATCACTAATTGTACCATTACTTCCAAGGTTCAAAACGACAATATCTTGTAAATGGCCTTCAGCTTTTAATGATCTAACAATCGCTGGCGCCTGATATGCCTGACGTCCTACCTTTGCTGAGATGTAAATATTAGGAATAATTTCTTGTAAGTTAGATGAACCATCGGCCAGTACAGAATCACCAACTGCAGTCACTTTTAACTTTTTTGCTGCAGCTACTTGATTGTTACTTAAGCCGTACTTTCTGGCGATTTCACTGGACCCAACTTTAGTCGTGGCTTGTCCAGCTTTCACTTTGGCATTATGCGCTTTAAGTGCCTTTTCATTTTGTTCGATACGTTTTTGTAAGGCGGTCTTAGGTTTTTGAGCTGGTGATTGAACAATCCCAACAATGGCAATAATGATTACGATAATTGCAGGAGCCAATTTGAGCCATGGTCGATAGTTTTCTTTCACGTGTGTCAAAGTTTTAATTTTGACAGGTAACGTCTTCCAGTCAAACTTCGCTATTGGTCGTTCAATAAAACGATATGACAGTTCACTGATCACTAAAATGATTGCCACTTCAATGATGGCGTTCACCCATGGGTGCGTTCCCATATTCTTAAAATGAGATTCATAAAAAATGAGAACTGGGAATTGATAAACATAAATTCCATAGGAGCGCTTACCAATCCAAGTGAAAATAGGGTTAGTAAACCAACGATTCAAGTGACTCCCTGGATGAGCAATCACCCCCATTAATACCATGGCAAAGATACTAAAAATATACATCCCACCGTAATAGGTAAATGCTGCTTCACCTGACAACACAAAGTACATTAATATTACAATTAATAACGAAATTAATCCGACGCTGTCAATTAGACGGCGTGCTTTTGGCTTGAGCTGAGCCCGCAATCGGTCTGCTGGCCAGACAAACGCTAACCAGGCACCTAATAAGAAGGAAAAAGCCCGTGTATCAGTACCATAATAGGCACGGTTGATATTTTGTGGATCATATAGGACTGCCATCAAAATGGCTGACGCCACGCTCATCGCCAAAACGACCATGCTAATTTGATGTTTGTCTCTTAGTAATTTAAACAATAAGATTAGTAACAACGGCCAGATTAAATAGAATTGAACTTCTACCCCCATTGTCCACAAATGTGTAAATGGAGACTCACCGTTGAATCGGTCAAAATACGATTGCCCATGACTGACTTCCCACCAGTTGTACACAAATAACACGTTGGTCACAAAAATCTCTTTTAACTGGTAGAAAAAATTTCTCTGAAATAACGTAATATATGTGATTGTGAGGATTAGCATCGATAACAGCGTCGGGTACAATCGCTTCAGTCGACGTAGATAAAAATTACCAACTCCAATTGGTTGATTTGCACTGAGCTTGCCAATCATTTGATTGGTCACCAAATATCCTGCCAATAACAAGAAAATTGGTACCCCTAAATACCCACCTTTAAGTGCGTTAGGCGAAAGATGATAAACTATTACTCCAATTACGGCCAACGAGCGCAATCCATCGAATCCTGTGATATATCGACGCCCGGTTTTCTTACTTGGCCCCTTTGGTTGATCCATTACAAATCCCCCGTCCCAACATTAAACTCTTTAAATCCTACTAACGATTATACTTCACTCGTGTTACATTTGGTAATTTAAAGATAAAATTATATAAAAAAAGAAGATTCCCATCAGGAATCTCCTTAAGTACTGCCCCAGCTGGACTCGAACCAGCGACCTCTTGATTAACAGTCAATTATTCTACCAACTGAACTATGGGGCAATAACCTCAAAACAACATATATAATAGTAACATATTCATGTCATTCTTGTAAAGATATTTATAACAAGAAATACGATGAATTTTAAGCTTTTAAACTTCCAATTATTGAAAATTTAAAACTGCCCCAGCTGGACTCGAACCAGCGACCTCTTGATTAACAGTCAATTATTCTACCAACTGAACTATGGGGCAATAACCTCAAAACAACAATAACATTTATACCATAAAAATCGGTACCGTGTAAAGGCTTTTTGGCATTTTTTAACCAATATGATTATCTTTTAGAATATTTTGGAAAATTGGTTCAATTTCTTCAGTCCTGGTCCATTCATTCCAGTGATCCATCGACTCACCTAAGTCTTTAAAATTGTCTGCTACATAGGCTTCGTACTTTGCGACGTTTTGTGAATGTGGAATGTTCAATTGTAAAATACGTACCATTTTAATGAAGCCACGTTCAGCAGCCAATTCCGCGCGGCCATTTTGCACCATATTACCAACTTCATAATACTTGGTGCCATCATTGCGGGTAATTTCTTCAATCATATCTAACGTTAAATCTTCCAACCTGTTCACCTCACAAGTAACAATTCTAAAGAAAAATCACTTCAATGTCAAAGCACAAAAAAATCACCGTTCGGGAAAACGGTGATCGGCATAAGAGAGAAAGAGAATTGATTAGAAGGTATTTCCATACCTTATGACAAGAGAATACCGCTAAATGGAAGCGCTGTCAACTACTTTTCTCTATTTATTTAATTTTGTTTTTCTCTATTTACTTAATTTTGAAGCTGCTGCTTCATCTAGGATCAAAGTAACATTAGGATGGCGTTGCAAAATTGAGGCAGGTAAATCTTCAGTAACAGGACCTTCGACCATTTTTTGCACAGCATCTGCTTTATTTTCGCCAAAGGCTTCTAATAAAATGCTCTTTGCATCCATAATAGTGCCAATCCCCATTGAATAGGCAAACTTAGGAACATCGTTTTCATTATCAAAGAAACGCGCGTTAGCGGCAATGGTTGATTCCGTTAAGGCTACTTTATGTGTGCGTGAATCAAAGGCAGTTCCGGGTTCATTAAAGCCAATGTGGCCATTTTGTCCCAATCCTAAAATTTGGAAATCAACTGGATTTCCCGCGATGATTTTTTCGTAACGCGCAATTTCAGCGTCAGCATGATTCATTCCGTTAGGCACATATGATTCTTTGAATGGTTTCTTGGAGAAGAAATGTTGATTCATGAAGTAACGGTAACTTTGTTCATGAGTATCTGGCAACCCAGCGTATTCATCCAAGTTAATTGAAATGCAGTTCGAGAAATCTAAATCACTGGCTGTAATAGCGTCATAAGTTGAAATAGGAGTACTTCCTGTTGCTAACCCGAAGACGGTGCTTCCGTTTTCAAGTTGTTCCTTGAATAATTCGTATCCTGCTTGGCCTGCTGCTTTTGAATCTTTTACAATATTAATTTTCACGATGAGCCTCCTGATTAATGCCCTTGTTGGTATAGTCCAATATTGACTCATCATTTGAAAAATTGCAAATAAAAACAGCACTGCCGAAGCAATACTGTCAATAATAACTAAATTACATTACTAAACTTAATAAAAGAACGACCACTAATCCAACAATGGAGATAATTGTTTCCAATACCGTCCAAATTGATAGTGTCTGTTTAACCGTTAAATCAAAGTATTCTTTAAACATCCAGAAACCAGCATCATTAACATGTGAGACAGCTAATGATCCAGCCCCGATTGCAAGCGCCATCAGCACTGGGTTTGCCCCAGTAGAATGCATCAATGGAACCACTAATCCGGCAGCCGTCATTCCTGAAACCGTTGCTGAACCCAATGAAATACGTAGAATCACTGTAATCAACCATGCTAAGACCAATGGTGACAAGTTGGCGTGGGCCATCAAACTTTGCACGGCATCCCCAACTCCACCATTAATCAAAACTTGTTTGAAGGCAGCACCACCACCAATAACCATTAATAACATGGCAATTGATTTGATTGCTTCTTCCATGGTTTTACCAACTTGGGCCATCGTCCGTCCACGATGAATCCCCATTGACCACACAGCGAAAATCAACGCAATCACCATAGCAATCATTGGATTACCAAGCATTGATACAACTGCATCAAGTCCTTGTGGATGTTTGAGGGTTTTTCCACCATGTAAGGCCAAAGAATAAATCGTTGATAACATCATGAAAACAACTGGGAATAATGAAGTGAAAGCTGAAATCCCAAAACCAGGAGTTTCATCAATGTTATATTCTTTCACTTCCCCAAAAGCAGGCAATGACTTCTTGACAACAAACGCATCTGGCGCAATCTTCTTTGCAAAAATGGTAAACAATGGACCAGCAATAGCCACACAGGGAATTGCTACGACAATCCCGACCATTAATACCATTCCTAAATTAGCACCCAACGCAGATGCAACTGCGGTTGGAGCTGGTTGTGGAGGTAAAAATCCTTGTGTTGCAGACAACGCTGTAGCCATCGAAATCCCTAAATAAAGCAAAGGAACCTCAGCCTCTAACGCGATTGCGAACACAATGGGAATCAACAACACCATTCCAACTTCGAAGAACATTGACATCCCAATGATAAATGAAGCCACTACGACAGCGAGTTGTAGTCGTTTTTTACCGAAGAGATTAATCAACGTTTTCGCGATACGATATGAACCACCCGCATCAGAAACTAAACGTCCAATCATCGCACCAAATCCGAAGACAATGGCTAATTCACCAAGTGAACTTCCAATACCTTCTTTGATGGTGTCTGCGATTTCCGCAGGATTCATCCCAAGTCCAAGTGCGACTAAAATGGAAGTTACAATCAGGGAAACGAATGTATTCAACTTGACCTTAATAATCAAGAAGAGTAGCAGTAGAATTCCTAATAACAATACTACAAATTGCATTTTATTTTACCTACTCACTTTCGAAAATTCAAAAAAACACAAAGACTAGTATATGAAATTCACTTACATTTTGCAAGCGTTTTTCGACAAAGTGCCTGGTAGCCATTTTCAAATGTACAAAAAAAAGAACTTCGTTTAAAAGTTCGGTTCTACAATATTTGGTACTGATAGAGATTCACTTTGTGAATTTATACTGGTGCCATTTTCTATTATCAAGTAAA
>NZ_BJEB01000070.1 GCF_005405445.1 Paucilactobacillus nenjiangensis | reverse complement strand
TAATTGATCTTTTTCAGTTCATATACGTTATTAAATAGGCCTGTAGCCATGCTTTATTAAAATAAAAAACCATTAGATCAAGGTTTCCCTTGACTAATGGTAGAAAAATAGAACCTCGAAAGGTCCTATTTTGTCATCAATAATCAAAGTGATTATTCGATGGTTTGGATACGCATCATGTTAGTTGTACCTTCCTTACCAACAGGGAAGCCAGCAACAACGATAATCTTTTCGCCAGTAACAGCAAAGCCAAATTCTTTAGCCTTTGTTGATGCTTCGGCAAATAAATCATCCATGCTCTTTGGTGTTTCAACTTGGAATGGTTGAACTGCCCAGTTGACAGTCAATCCACGTTGAGTACGTTCGTCAAATGTAAGTGCTAAGATGTTAGCATTTGGACGATATTTTGAAATCATACGAGCAGTATAACCTGAACGAGTTGCAGCAACGATAGTCTTGATACCAAGAGCATCGGCACTTAAAGCAACTGATGAACCAATTGCTTCTGTAACGTCAGCAGTATTGAAGTCAAATACTTCAGTACCGAATTCGTCTAATTCGTTTTCAGATTTTTCGTCGATACGAGCCATAGTTGCAACAGATTCTACTGGGTAGTCTCCGTTAGCACTTTCACCTGAAAGCATTGTTGCATCAGTACCATCAAAGACAGCGTTAGCAACGTCAGATGCTTCGGCACGTGTAGGACGTGGGTTTTCTTGCATTGAATCAAGCATTTGGGTAGCAGTAATAACTGGCTTACCTAATAAGTTACACTTGCGAATCAATGATTTTTGAGCTGAAGTAACATTTTCAACTGGAATTTCAACACCCATGTCTCCACGAGCAATCATAAGACCTTCTGAAACTTCCATGATTGAATCAATGTTGTCGATACCTTCTTGTGATTCGATCTTAGGGAAGATTTGAACATGACCCATGTTCTTTTCTTCAAGTAAGGCACGAATATCAAGAACGTCTTGTGGCTTACGTACAAATGAAGCAGCAATAAAGTTGATTTCGTTATCTAAACCGAAACGGATATCGCTAGCATCTTTTTCAGTAATACCTGGAAGGTTGATAGAAACACCAGGTGCGTTAACACCCTTACGTGAACCTAACAAACCATGGTTTTGAACTGTAACAACAAGTTCTTTGTTAGCAGCATCTTTATCGTCGATTAACATGTCAATCAAGCCATCATCGAATAATACGTGTCCACCAACTTGAACGTCGTCAAACAATCCAGGATAAGTGACAGCAATCTTGTCGTGAGTTCCTTCAAGACTATCATCCATTGAAATGCGAAGCTTGTCGCCAATGTTGAATTCAATCTTACCTTCTGCTTGAACAGTAGTACGAATTTCAGCACCCTTAGTATCAAGCATTAGTCCAACTTTAACGCCGGTAATTTCTTCGGCTTTATGAACATTTGTGATACGGCCAAGGTGTTCTTCGTGATCACCATGTGAGAAGTTGAAACGGAAAATGTTTGCTCCTGATTCAATCAACTTTACAATTGTATCTACATCGCTACTGGCAGGACCAAGTGTACTAACAATCTTGGTTTTCTTCATAAGTAAAATCTCTCCTTTGAGTTATCCGGACAAATGTATGTCCTTTTTGTACAAATGCTAGTCTATCACTTTTTAAAAACGGTGTCTTGTGTTTATGTCAAGTTTCACAAATGTAAACGATACCATTGACAAATTAGTGACTTTTATTAAAAAATGCTCATTTTTTCGTGCCTGTCCATCGAAAAAACTTACGATTTCAATTAGTCTAAAATGCTAAAGCCCAAACTTGAAATATCCTTATCAAATCCCTTAACCGTATCTACAGAAACTTGATATGAAGACTTACCAACTTTACCTAACTTAGCTAAAATTGCTGGTGGCACCGTAATCACATCGACTCCCATATCTTGTGCCTGATAAACATTAATTACTTCACGAGTTGAAGCCCATAATAGTTTGGCATTTGGATGTGGCTTAGTTAATTCAACGCTTTGCTTCACAAATTCAGTAGGATCTTGACCAGTATCAGCCACCCGTCCAACAAAAATTGATACCAAGGCAGGAACATCGTCATCCAAATTATCAACAGTTTGTTGTACCTGTTCAATAGTAGAAATTGCCGTGACGTTTACTTTAATGCCCGCATGTGACAAATCGTGAATCAATGGTGCGTTACTAGTTCCGTCTGCCAACAAAATTGGAATTTTAACAAAGACATTATCGCCCAATGCTGAAATAATGGCGGCTTCTTTTTTCATGGTTTCATTATCATGACCAAAAACTTCAAATGAAATGCCGTAATCTGGCAATTCCTTGATTGCGTTTTTAGCGAATTCGAGGTAATTAGTGATGCCTGCTTTTTTCATTAATGATGGGTTAGTTGTAAACCCAGTCACGTAATCACGTTTGGCATCTGTGAGCATATCGTTAATATCTGCTCCATCTGAATATACTTCAATATCGAATTTTGATTCCATAATATAAAATCACCCTTCTATTTTTTAATA
Organism: Paucilactobacillus nenjiangensis; assembly: GCF_005405445.1. GTDB lineage: Bacteria > Bacillota > Bacilli > Lactobacillales > Lactobacillaceae > Paucilactobacillus > Paucilactobacillus nenjiangensis. The sequence goes on along the minus strand of NZ_BJEB01000070.1, from coordinate 7,962 downwards.
TTTTGTAACACAACGTTATCTGTACCTAAAATCTCGACCAGGCGAGATTGAATTCCCACCGAATCGGGAATCCACCTCTCTTTCGGCTGAATTAGTTTTTTGTCAGTTCGTTGTTCAAAAATAATTACCGGAATGTTGCCTGGTTCACTGACCAGAAAGTCAGCTAAATTTTGTTGCGTTTGTTGATTTTCATGTTGCGCATCAATGCGTAACACCCAGCGTTTGCTTACAGTCGGTGGCTTAGTTTGGTTACTTTTAACAACCACCGTCTTGGCATCTTGGATCTGATTAGCAATCACTTGCAAGCGACGCTCAGTCTCCACTTTCCCATCAACCAGTAAAATCTTATTTTTTTCAAGTAAAGCACTGATTCGTTTATATAGATTAGGGAAAACGGTGACTTCGATGGACCCGGTTTGATCACTGCCCGACACGAAGGCCATTTGTTCACCTCGTTTAGTACGAATCACCTTGACATTTGTTACAAAGACAAAGATTTTCACACTTGCACGGTTAGCTAATTCAGCGACTGGCGTCACCCCGAGTCGCATCCCCGCGTCCGCAAATTGACTCACCGGATGACCAGACAAATAGGCACCTAAATATTGTTCTTCAAATCCCAATCGTTGTTCTAAACCAAATTCTTTTCGTTCAAAAATTGTCGGTTGTAACTCCTCAAACAAACTCAGACTAGACCCGGTTAACTCAACACTATCAATAATTTTTGGTAGTGCCTCTGCTAACTCTGCCCGATTATTGCCTAGTCCATCAAATGCTCCCACGTATACTAATGGTTCGATTAATTCCTTTTTTTGCCACTTTGAATCTAACCGTTGCACAAAGTTCAGTAAACTTGTAAACGGACCATCGTTGACCCGACTCTCAAGTACATCTCGAATCATGTCGCGGCGTAATCCCTTTACATCCCCCAGACCGAACAAAATATGCCCGTCTTGCATTGTAAATTCACGTTCACTGACATTAATATTGGGCCCATCAACCTTGACTTTATGTTTCTGGGCTTCTGACATGTACATCCGAATTTTAGCAGCGTCATTATTGACCGTATTCAGCAGTGAAATTAAGAATGCAGCTGGATACCAAGCTTTGATATACGCCAGTTCAAACGCTAACTTCGAATACGCCACCGCGTGTGACCGGTTAAATCCGTAATTTGCAAATTGATCAATATAGTCAAAAATCCGTTCTGCCACTTCTGGCGTATAACCATTATCTTGCGCGCCATGGATGAATTTACTGCGCATCGAATCCATCATGCTTTGCTTTTTCTTACTCATGGCTCGCCGCAGTAAATCGGCCTCACCATAACTAAAGCTGGCCATTTTCGATGCCACCTGCATGACTTGTTCTTGATAAATGAGGATGCCATACGTAACACCCAAAATATCTTTTAATGATTCATCTGGATAGCTGACTGGTTCCTGACCTTTTTTCCGTTTGATGAACGTGTCAATGTTTTCCATTGGTCCTGGACGGTATAACGCATTAACGGCCACAATCAATTCAAACGTTTCAGGATGTAATTGCGTGAGGACATTTTTAATCCCACTAGATTCAAATTGGAAGACTCCATTTGTGTCGCCATTTTGAAAGAGCTCCAGAGTTTTTTTATCATTTAACTCAATTTGCGTTAATGCAAACTCTGGATTCGTTTGTTGGACCAATTTGACGGCATGATCTAGAATCGACAAGTTCCGCAACCCTAAGAAATCAATTTTCAACAACCCAATCGCTTCGACCGTATCTTTGGCAAATTGAGTCATCAGCATGCCATCGCCACCGTCTTGTAACGGCACTAAGTCTTCTAGTTTTTCTTGCGAAAGCACAATCCCGGCGGCATGCGTCGAATAGTGTCTTGGTAAACCTTCCAACTTTTTAGCAGTCTCAAAGATTAACTGGTTCTTGGCGTTATCTGCCACCAAGTTCCGTAAGGGCAACGATTGACGGTATGAATCTTCCAGACTAATGTGCAAGGCTTGTGGAATAGTCTTACTCCATTCAGCGGCTTCAAATTGCGATAAACCGAAGACTCGACCGACATCACGTAACACTTGTTTAGTCGCTAAAGTCCCAAAGGTGATAATTTGGGCGACTCGTCCGTGGCCGTATTTATCATGAACGTATTGCAAAATTTCTTCTCGCCGGTCATCTGGAATATCTAAATCAATATCTGGCATTTGAACCCGTTCTGGATTCAAGAATCGTTCGAAGAGTAAGTTATATTGCAACGGATCAACGTCGGTTATCGCCAAGGAATAGGCAACCAATGATCCGGCCGCTGACCCCCGCCCGGGACCAGTAATGATACCGTGTTGATGCGCATAGGCAATCACATCCCCGACAATCAAGAAGTAATCATCAAAGCCCATTTCGTGAATAATTTTTAATTCACTCGCAAGCCGGTTCCGATAATCATCCACGGTGAAGCCCGGTGCAATCGCTCTCAATTTTAAGCCTTCAATACACAATTGCTTTAAGTACGTAAATGAATCTAACTGTTTGTCGTTTTCAAATTTAGGTAAGATGGTGTCTTGTGATTCCAACTTGACGTTGGCTTGGCCAGCAATGACTTGGGTTAAATTAACCGCGTCTACTAACCCAACCGTTTGGAATTCACGTTCTATGTCAGCAACTGGCTTTAAGTAATGCTCGCCTTGATGGCTGGCTAACATTTGGGGCTGGTTCATTTGGTTACCACGATCAATCGACCGTAAGACTTCCACCGAAAAATGGTCGTCCGCATTTAAATAACCCACCCGTGATAAACCAATTAATTGCGTGTTTAATTGTGTCACTAACTGCATCATGGTTTGGCGTAAAATCGCATCAACACTTGGATTAATGCCAATTAATAAACTTTGCTCATCGACTGATTTGGCCAGTTGTTCAAAATAGACCCGCGCTTCATCTGCTTGACCGGATTGAATCAACCGGTACAAATCATTATCCGTGGGTAAGATGACGAATAAATCGTGGAACCATTCGGATAATTGATCCAAGGTGATGGTTTCACCACGTTCCAAGGTTTGAATCGTGGTAGTAATTTTCATTAGGTGACGATAGCCATCATAATTTTTGGCAATTAAGACTAAACGTTGGTCATTATCTGCCACTACTTCTGATGGCAAGACGATGGTCATCCCAATCAATGGTTTAATTCCTTTTTTCACGGCCTCATTGTAAAAATCAAAGGCTCCGTATAAAACATTTTCATCGGTAATTGCTAGAGCAGTATAGCCACGATCTTTGGCACTCGCCACTAGCTGTTTAATTTGTGAAGTACTTTTCAGTAGGCTATAGCTACTGAGGACTTGTAACGGTACAAAGCTCATCTACTAACTCCCTTTCCCAATGATTATATCAAATTTGACCCCTATCCTGTGAAAACACAAAAATCAATTTAGATATACCAATGTAGATTAATTTGACCTGATAACATTCATAATAACAATCATATTAACAATAAACAAGTCTATTTTTAAAGTATACCAATATTATTAGTTACGAAACTTTTTTACACTTTTTTTCAAATTGTGATAAACTAGTGTCTATATTATGTGAGGTGAAGAAGATGCGTTTAATCGTTTCAAACTTAGTGGCCGCATTTTGGGCATTAATCTTAGGTGAAGTCCTAGGATACATCTGTGGACAACTTGATATTCTAACTATTGACCCCGTAACAATGGGTGTGTTAGCCATTGTAGTTGGCTTGTTCGCAGCTAACTGTTTCGCATGGATTACAAAAAGTGCGGAAGTAACAAGTAAATAATAATAAAAACAAACCTCGTTGAAATTTTTCAGCGAGGCTTATTTTTTATTTTCGTTTGGCGACATTTAACTCACTAATTTTTAACAAGACATCAACGGCCTGTTTCATCACTTCAAGTGAGACAAATTCAAAGCGAGAATGCATGTTTTCACCACCGGCAAATAAATTAGGGGTTGGTAAGCCCATAAATGAAATCTTGGAACCGTCCGTACCACCTCTCACCGGATAAATGACGGGCTCAATCCCGAGATCCTCCATCGCTTGCTTAGCAATCTCAACGACCTCCATGTGTTCTTCAATTACTTCACGCATGTTGTAATATTGGTCATACATCTTTAATTGAATCCGATTTTCACCATACACATCATTTAAGGCCTCAACAATGCTCTTCATTGCGGCTTTGCGCGCGTTAAATTTTTGTTTGTCATGGTCACGAATGATATATTCCATCGTGGCTTGATCAACGGTTCCGTTCAATTTATCTAAATGAAAGAAACCTTCGCGGTCCGTGGTTAATTCAGGGCGGTCATGCGTTGGTAATTTACTATTCAATTCAAAGGCGACTTGCAAGGCATTGATCATCACCCCTTTAGCTGTAGCTGTATGAACATCTTTACCTTGAATGGTAATCTCGGCTGCCGCCGCATTAAAGGTTTCATATTCCAGTTCACCTAAAGGACCACCATCAACTGTGTAAGCAAAATCAGCACCAAAATCAGCAACATCAAAATGGTCAGCGCCGGTGCCAATTTCTTCATCTGGACCAAATGCCAGTTGTAAATCACCATGTTTGATTTCTGGGTGGTCCACTAAATACTTAGCCATTGTCACAATTTCCGAGACCCCTGACTTGTCATCCGCACCAAGTAAGGTTGTTCCATCTGTTGTAATCAACGTGTGCCCTACATAGTTTTCCAAAGCTGGGAAAGAAGCTCGATCCAGCACATATTCGCTCTCTCCCAATTGGATATCACTGTTGCCATCATATTTATCAATAATTTGCGGATTAACGTGATGGGCATTGAAGTCGGCCGTGTCAATGTGGGCAATATACCCAATTGCAGGGACTTCATAATCCAAATTACTCTTCAGCGTGCCCAAAACATATTGATTTTGGGGATGGATACGGACATTTTCAACGCCAATCGCAATCAATTCATCCTTTAATTTGTTTGCAAAATCTGTCTCTAGTGGACTAGAAGGAATCGTCGTTGATTTGTCGTCTGAACGAGTCTCTTGTTTCACATAATTAATAAAACGAGGGAGCAAATCGTCATATTTAGTCATTTTCTCATCACCTCATCATAAATTTGAATGGTTCTGTACTTAATTTTGATTCAATAATTTCAACTTGCCATCCTTGCGCTGCTTTCCACTGTTCAAATAGCAAATGAAGTTTGGCTTTACAAATGGATTCGAAATGGTGCCCGGGATCGACCGCCACTAAGCCATTAGCAATAATGTCATGTCCCGTGTGATAGGAAATATCGCCCGTCACATATGCATCAGCCTGGTGATTGACCGCATCCAAATAGAATTGGCCACCAGATCCACCTAAAACGGCCACTCGTTGAATTTGTTTCTCTGTGCCCGCAACAATTCGTAGCGCGGGAACATCAAATTTTTCGGCCACGTAATGGCCAAATTGTTCGACTGACATTGCTTGCGCTAATTGACCGACTCGCCCCATTCCGTAATGTTCGTTGGTAATTGGATGAGTTCCACCGGCTAACAAGGGTTCTAACCCACTTAATTCCAGTTGAGCAGATAACCAATCATTCATCCCCCCATTCACATTATCCAGATTCGTGTGTGCGCCATAGACCACAATGTCATGTTTCATCAATTGCGCGTACATTTCATTTTGTGGCACGCTTAAATCTAAGTTGTGAGGTGCTCGAAAAATCATTGGATGGTGGGCAAAAATAAAATCAACTTGCTGAGCAATCGCTTCAGCTACAACTTCTGGTCGCACGTCTAAGGTAGTCATAATTTTGTGAATTTCCTGTTGCGGATTACCTAACTGGAGTCCGACTGGATCGCCGTCTTCTGCAATCGACTTGGGTGCCCATTGTTCGAAATAATCAATTAATTCTTGTGCAATCATTTATAACACTTCCTTAATCAGCTGAATTTCCTGTTGAAATTCCTTTATTTTATCTGCTGGAACTTTTTGAGCTTGTTCCATTTGCTGAATCGCTGTTTCTAAATGAGCGACCTGTCCTTGCCATTTTTCTACAAAAGGTACTGACTTTTCATGCAGTAAAAATGGTCCGAACAGTATTTCTTGCGCATCATACACGGCTTTAATGTCAGTCGGTTCTGCGACGATAATCTCATAAACATGTTGATCTTCAGATAAGATTTCCTCCGTCGTAATTTCAAAATAGTTATCGACCAACCACTGACGCACAATTTCCGCACCCACATTTGGTTCTAAAATTAACCGATTGACCTGTGCCAACTTATCCTTACCGTTTTCCAGGATGTCACTGATTAAGGTACCCCCCATGCCAGCAATTGTAATCGTGTCGATTCGATCACTTGTTTCAATAGCAGCTAAGCCATCCGCTAGTCGAGCTTCAATCACATTTGTTAAATGATGATTAGTGATTTCTGCTAAGGCATTTTGGTATGGTCCCTTGGCAACTTCGCCTGCAATCGCAAACTCAATACGTGAGTTTAACGCCAAATTGGCAGGTAAATAAGCATGATCAGAGCCAATGTCGGCCATTCTGGCTTGATCAGGGACATATTTAGCGACGGTCGCTAAGCGTTTTGACAGATGTAATGAATCCATTTACTTCACTCATTTCTTTAAACATTAATAATTTAAGTATATAGCAAATATTGATAAGTTAGTATCGAAATCAACCACATCGGTTCAAATTTTGATATGATATTCTTATCATTAATTTTTAGGATTGGTTTGGTGTTCATCATGAAAAATAAATCTTCGCTGTGGCTAGTTTTACTATTAGGTACTTTAAGTGCCTTTGGGCCACTGTCATTAGATATGTATCTCCCTGGATTACCCGCAATGAGCAGTTCATTGCATACCTCAGCATCATTAATTCAAATGAGTATTAGCACGTGTATCGTTGGCCTCGCACTTGGTCAATTAGTCATCGGTCCAATTAGTGACCGGATTGGCCGTAAAACACCACTGATTATCGGCTTAGCGGTGTTTGCCATCACTTCATTCGCACTCGCATTCACTTCAAATATCTGGATTTTCTTGGCTATTCGTTTCTTACAAGGTTTAGCCGGAGCCAGTGGTAACGTGCTTTCACGCGCAATTGCCAAAGACATGTTTACTGGTAAAAAGTTAACCCGCTTTTATGCTAACTTGATGTCAATTAACGGCATTTTCCCCGTCATCTCGCCAATTATTGGTTCGATGACCATGTTAGTCGGTCCTTGGACCTTAATCTTTGTGGTATTAGGTTTCATCGGTATTTTCTTGATTATCAATTCTATCTTTTTACCTGAAACGGCTCCAAAAGAAGTCGAAACCACCTTCAGCCGTAAGTCACTTAGTACATTAGGACACGCCAAAGACTTTTGGCAACCTACTTTAATTCTCTGTATGGCCAACGGTGTGTTGTTCTGTTATATTTCGGGTTCATCATTTATTTACCAAGGGGTCTTTCACTTAAATAGTACACAATTTAGTTTAATGTATGCCTTGAATGGCTGTGGCATTGCTTTTGGTAGTTTTCTGGCTGGACGAATGGCCAGTTACTTTAGAAGCAAAAAAATGGTTAACATCAATTTGTTTGTTACGTTAATTATTATTGGTTTAATGATTCTCAATGGGATTACAATTGGCAGCCACTTACTTTCAATGATTGGTATTTTCCTAATTATCGGTAGTTTTGGATTTACCACTGCCTTAGCGACTGATCTAGCAATGCAGGTTCCTGGTATCAACGCTGGCGTTTCTTCGGCCATGGTTGGTTTATTCGGTAATATTGCCGGTGGAATCAGCTCACCGTTGGTTGGATTGTTTGGGACCAGCAGTCCTACACCGATGTTTGCCATTATGTTAATTTTTCAAGTGATTTCAATTGCCGCGTTTTATCTACTAAACACCAAAAGTGGCTGGGAAAAAACTAATTCCAGACTATAAAAAATAAAGGGACTTTGGAAAAACACTCCAAAGTCCCTTT
>NZ_BJEB01000069.1 GCF_005405445.1 Paucilactobacillus nenjiangensis | reverse complement strand
CCATAAAATATGAATATTAATGAAAATACTGATTTAATAGGATTTATCGTGTGGCTAATTTGTTCTTGCAATTTGGGTAATAAATCAATTAGACAATATTTATCACAATTCTCATTAAAAAACCGACAAAAAGTAGAAATTGTTGTTATGGACATGAATGCTGGGTACCAAGCACCCATACGTGAACTATTTCCTAACGCTATTATTGTAGTCGATCGATTTCATATTGTTCAATTAGCTATGAAAGCTGTTCAATCTGAAAGAATCAAAATACAACGGGAACTCAGCGACAAGAATCATAATCGCGTTTACAAATTATTAAAATCAAACTGGAAATTTTTCTTAAAAGCCGAACGTAACATCGATACTTCAATCCAAAGTGGTTTCGTGGTGTAAATGAATATATGTATCCTCAAGATGCATTACAACTAGTTTTGAAAGACTTTCCGAACTTTAAAACAGTGTATGATGTTTATCAAAGTGTTTTAGACGCTCGATTTAATCATACTTTCACGCCATTAGAACTACTAATTAATAATTATAAAAATAACAAAACTGAAATGGATACTGTAATTAAAACATATAAAAAGTATATCAAGGGAATTAAAGCAGCATTCGAAAATAATGCGTCTAACGGCCGATTAGAGGGCACAAATAGAAGAATCAAACAAATTGGTAGAACTGCCTACGGCTATGCCAATTCAATGAATTACTTTTATAGAATTAGGATTCAGTTGCATAACAAGTTTGTTTTAAAACAGCAGTTTTTAACTTTTAAAGTATGAAAAAAGTGCAATACCAATCATCAATTGAGATTGATATTACACTTGTATTCATGAGCTTTTCATCAGCGATTATTGTTTTTCACGCTATTTGACAAAGAGCCAAAAAATAAAGATCCTGCTAAATCAGCTATTAAGGCTGACTTGGCAGGATATTCGTACTTTAGGTGAGAAAAAAGGAATTGAATTCCATTTTAATTCTTTTGAAACTATGAGTAGTTGAGTTAATTATAAATTACTTTTTAATTGGTTTTTTAATAAATGCAAAAATCACTAATGAAATAACTACCATAATCAGAAGTACCCAGTAAGTTAAAGTGAAGTTTTGGGTTAAAACAGCCCCGTTGGATAGCGTAACCTTCTTTGGATCCAGTGGATTACCAGAAGCCATTAAGAAGCCAATGATAATGGCACCGATTCCAAATCCTTGATAAATCATTGAATAATTTCGTGACGTATTTTTTAATCCAAAGTAATCGGAGACATAAGTTGGAAATACCGTAATATTACCACCAAAGCAGAAGGCCATTGCGATAACAACAATGTACATCATCGCCATGCTCATTGAGCCGGGTTTCGTCATCAACAAAGCAATCAGCGAAAGCAATTGAATGATATAAGTGATGAAGAACACGGTTTTTCGTCCGGTAATATCGGATAACCAGCCCATGAAGAATCGGCCAATGGTATTAGCAAGTGCCACAATCGCTACAAAAGTTGCAGCGGTACTTGTACCACCCCAAACGGCAACTTCATTCGGAGCTTGTGTCCAAGCAGCTGCCATATTGGTAACAGCGGCACCCAAGAGTCCCATAAACATAACAGCGGTTGTTAGGCAGAAGAACATCATATAAGCTTGAGATGTGTGTAACATTTCAGACGTTGTAAAGTTCGTTTTGTCGACTTCCGCAGGCTTATTAGCATCATTTGATGGAATAGCCATATTATCTGGTGCATCCTTTAAGAAGAAGGATCCAACGACTGCCAAAATCAATGCCAGAATTCCCCACCAAAGAAGAACTCTGCCAATGTTGTCGGCGGTAATCGCACCATTACCACCAGCAATAGCCATGTCGATATATTTAAAAATAAATGAGCCAAGGCCATAACTGGCAACACTGATTCCTGAAATTAATCCCTTTTTCTCTGGGAACCACTTGATTGCGTTAGTGAGTGTTGTTAAATAAAGCACACCGTTCATTGCACCAAGTAAAACACCACCAAACAGCCATAACATCCAAATTGACGAGCCTTTACCAATCGTCATTAAACCTAAAATGGATAGGCCATAAATAACGGATGCACAAAGGCTAACCACTTTAATGCCATACTTCTTAGCAAGTGGAATTCCAGCCAACGTTGCTAGTGACAAGCAGAGCATGCCAAGCGTAAAGGTAAAACTAACAGAGCCCGCAGGGAGCCCTCCGACAATCTTTTTCACCCCATCAACAACCTGAACAACACCGCCGGATTTCATCATAAATCCATTGTTAAAAATTGACCAAGCGTAGAATGATCCGGCAGATACTTGAATAAGGATCGTTCCGAAAATGATTAACCAACGGTTAGTTGTTCCTTTACTACTATTTTCCATAATATTTCCCTTCTTTCATTTACATTACATATTATATAAAAAAAGAGCTGAAAATGGCGCTTTCAGCTCTAGAATGACAATTATTCGGTTTAAAATGCCCTGACATGAATTTAGAATGCCTTGATTGTGTTTCTTTTCACATGCCTAATGCTTGTTTCATTTCTGTAACAAACGATCGGCTAACTGGAATCTTGCTGCCATCGGTCATCGTGAGTTCGTAGGTGTGGTTAAAGCTTGGCTCAACAGAAGCCACTTTATTGAGATTCACTAAATAACTTCGATGGACCTGTAAAAATTGTTTGGAATCCAAGTTCTCTGAGAATTTAATGAGAGTTTGCTTAGTCTTGAACAATCTTTGACTAGTATTGATAATAAAGTCGCCCTTTTCGACATATGCAGAAATTATGTCGCTTTTAAGGATAACAGACGTTTTTTCATCTTCCGTAATGGAAACTCGCGGATTGGTAGTTTGAGGGTTTTCTGGTGCCACTTCAATCTCACTAATTTTATCAATCGCCTGATTGACCCGTTCTTGTTCGAAGGGCTTTAATATATAATCAACCGCACTTGCGTTAAATGCATCGAGTGCATATTGATCATAGGCGGTTGCAAACACGATTTTAGGGGCATTCTTTTTTGTTTTTAAATCATCCGCCAAATCAAAGCCATTTTCTTCACCTAGTTGGATATCTAAAAATAATAAATCAATTTTGAATTTGCTGATTACCCGAAATGCAGCGTCGATTGTATCAGCTTCATACACCGCTGATACTTTAGGATTGTCTTTGACCAGAAACTCTAACTCTTCACGGGCTAAAGACTCATCATCTACAATTAATATATTCATTAAACCTAATCCCCCTCCTTGAGTGGAATCCAAGTGGTAACACTTGTACCCGTTGCTGTTGAATCAAATTGTAAGGAACTTAATTTGCCGTATAGTCCGACTAACCGTTGATTCAAGTTTTGTAGAGCTGTGCCACTTCCATGTGATGATTCAACTGCGTCTACCCCCAATGATGGTAGTTTATCAGGATCAATCCCACTACCATTATCAGTGACTTGAATTTTCAATTTATCGTTCTCAGGTTCGATTAAAATCTCAACTAAATTACCTTGTTTTCGATTTGAGAATGCGTGCTTAACGGCATTTTCAACTAAAACTTGAATCGTAAACGGCGGTAATTTAACCGTACGTGGTGCCAATATTTTTTGGTGAACTTCAAACTTATCTGGAAAACGAGTTTGTTCCAATGAAAGATACGCTTGAACGTGTCGTTGCTCTTGCTCCAGCGTAATTTCAGTCTCTCGCACACCCATTAAGTTAGCTCTAAAGTAGGTGCTTAGTTGCAATAACAGACTACGTGCTTGTTCGCTATCCTTACGCATCATTGCCGAAATTGTATTAATGGCATTAAAGAAAAAGTGCGGATTAATTTGAGCTTGTAATGATTTAATTTCAGCATCCTTAACTAATTTAGATTGAGTTTCAGCGGCTCCCAAAGCTAACTGACTTGAAAAAATCGATCCCAGTCCGACTGCCAACTGTTCCTCAACAGTGGTCATCATTTGCGCATCCGTATAATACATTTTCAAAGTTCCTACGACTGCATCATTGATCCAAAGCGGTATAATAACTGCCGCTTCAAGCGGACAATCTGGGTGTGAACAACCTATCTCTTTTTTACTGTATGCTATTTCCAATCCCCCATTGCGAATTGCTCTCATGGAAAGTTTGGTAATCATCCGTTCTCCAGCCAAATGATGATCACTTCCTGCACCAACATGGGCCAAAATACGATTTGTGGTCGTTAAGCTAATCGCAGCAAAGTTTGTATAATCCTTAATGATATTGGCCACTTTTTGTGCCGATGCTGGATTTAATCCCGCCCTAAAATACGGCAATGTTTTGTCCGCCAATTCCAGGACGGCATGAGTCTGGATGGCTCGAGCCTCTTGTTCTTGATTTAAAGAAGTTTGGATAATGGATAAGAAAATGTAAGTTCCCACCGAATTTACCATAATCATTGGAACCGCGATGAACTTAACTAGTTCCAAACCCGTTGGACTAAAGAACGAAATAAACATCATTTGAATCACTTCCATAAAGAAACCCACAAAGATCCCTTGTGAGGGAGTAATGATATCAATGTGTCCGCGTGACATGGTGCTTTTAAAGAGAAATCCTGATGAAAAACCAATGATTGAAGAACTAATAATATAAAACCAGCCAGTCAATCCACCTTGCATAACACGATGAATACCAGCAATTATACCTACGACCGTACCTACCTCAGGTCCACCAATGATTCCGGCTACTGTAATTGCCAAAATACGTGTATTGGCAATCGAATAAGTTTCAGGTAGGTTTGTCAAAATTGCTGATGAAATGACATTATTATTGGAATCGATTTTGACACCAGTTAAATTAGAAATAATTGCAAACAACGCAAAAATGACAATTAATTGGACTTTAGCCGACCAATCTTTGCGTTCATACAACAGCTTCCGAAACGGTCGCACATTGACCAAAACAAACGCAAGGATAATCACAATCCCCACACGTTCTAATAGTAATAATGATAAATTAAGCATTCACTGTGCCCCTATTGATAAAAACAGAGCTGCGACAATTGTCACGGACCCTGTTAAAGTTATTTAGATGTTTCTGAAAGAATGAAATCAGCTGACGGAACTCTGAGCAATGTATAATATCCGGCAACGTGACCGCTACGAACACCTAGTCCATTTAAGAAAGTCTTCTTATACTTGATGGTCATCTCTGCGCTAAACGCATGGCCCGTCTTAGTATCGTACTCGTTCACTTGTTTTTTATTCCAAGGATAAACCGAAGCGTCCATATTGATCGCATCCGATCCTCGTGATACCGTCCCATTTCGGCTACTAATAGTCGTCTTACTTCCATTAGTTAAATAAGTATACGACACAATTGGCTGTTTACCATTTTCACTTTTTTGTGCCGTAACATAATAATAACCCGTTTTAACTTGATTCAATTCAAGCTGACGGTACTTGGTTGAAATATCTACATCCGTCTTATTAGTCATATCGACTGGTCTAAAGAAGCTGAGCCAAGACATCGTGCCAATAAAGGCAATCGACACGACCAGGAGCCCAACGTATGTTGCAAACAACTTTTTGTCAAAAGATTTTTGAGTACTAATAATTAACATCAACTGCTTAACTCGAATAAAGTGAATTACCCAAATCAAAAAAATGATAGCAACTATCCATAATAAAATGCCGACCCAATTCCAACCTATGAACATATTCATTTCCCCTATCTCGTATATTCTTCTTATATTATGCCATAGACTGGCTATAAAATCTTGCGTCGCCCTTCCACAAAGTGAAATTTAATAATTTTATTTCACATTTTCCTTTTCACTTGTTTATTTTTTGTTAAAAGCGATACAATGAACTTTATAAGGTAACTATCAATTAGTGGGAGAGTGAGTAAATCATGAGTAATGAATTAAACGATTTTGCAGAACAAATTATCCAATTCGAAAAGAAGAAGCATCTTGCCGATAATGACGTCGCATTTGGTACCCAACTTTCAGTAGAACGGATCCATAACATCAAAGCTATGGCTACAAAACCTACTAATGATGAAATCAATGCCCTCACAAAATTTATGAGAAGTCATAAGTAGAGTGCTGACCAAAGCGCTCAGCTTCGGAGCATTTAACGATGAAGAATGTGAAGCGATTGTTCTTTAATCGATTACATTCTTCAAGTTAAGTGACGAAGTTGCTTTGGGAAGCGCGTTTCAAAAGTAGAGTGCTGAAACCATCGGTTAATTCGTGAGCTTCTAACGAAAGCGAATTAAAATTCGTGGTTTACGAATTTAATTAGTTAAGTTAGGTGAGCGAATTGATGGTTGAAGCATGATTCAAAGTAGAGTGCTGACCAAAGCGCTCAGCTTCGGAGCATTTAACGATGAAGAATGTGAAGCGATTGTTTTTTAATCGATTGCATTCTTCAAATTAAGTGACGAAGTTGCTTTGGGAAGCCAATTTGGAATTAAAGTACTTCATACAATTAAATATCAAATGCATATACCTTAAAATAGTTCGTGGCCACCAAAGACACTGAACTATTTTTTAAATTATTAAATCATTCAAGGAGTTGGGTATCTATTGCTATCAATTATTTACATAATCTTCATGAGCTTATTAGCTGGAATTCTCAGCGGAATCGTGGGCATGGCATCACTCACACTTTATCCAGTCCTCTTATCACTAGGTATTCCACCAATCACTGCAAACGCAACAATTACCGTTGCTAATTCAATTGGTGGATTTGGCTCGGTCGTTTCATCAATCAAGGAACTTAATGGTCATTGGAAGCAAGCAATTCAAATCGCCCTGATCATTACAGCTGGTGGCGTTTGTGGTGCCTTAATTCTGATTCATAGTTCTAACGCCAGTTTTCAAAAATTTGTGCCAATCTTTATTTTAATGGCCGGAATAATGATTTTAGTTCCTAATAAGAAGACAAAAACAAATAAACCAAAACCGAAAAGCAAATTTGTGTCGACAATTAGTTGGGTTGGCGTTCTCGGTGTAGGGATGTATAGCGGTTATTTCGGTGCCGGTGCCGGTTTATTGATGATTGGCGTCTTATCCAAAGTCGTTCATGAAAGATATGCCGTCTATAATGCCTTTCGCAACTTTGCTGCAGCAATTAATAATGCGACTGCCGCTGTCATGTTTATCTTCATGTTAAGCATCGATTGGGCAGTTGTCTTACCACTCATGTTCGGGCTGTTCGTCGGTAACTATATTGGCCCCATCATCGTTCGTTTTATTCCTTCTAAGGTAATTAAATTAGTCGTTGGCTGTTTTGCACTTATTTTATCCGCATACCTAGCCTACCAAGCTTATTTCTAAACAATCTATTTTTTTACCAAGCAACTGACATATCAGCTGGCTTTTTTTGTAGCTAAAAGCTATATATTTTTGTTGACAAAAGCTACAAAAAGATTAAAATAAATTGCATTGAAGGAGGCAGATATGGATAAAACTCAATTAGCACAAATTCGCCAGTTCAATCGAGACTATGTACTAATCCTCGGCATTCTGAATAATAGTATGAAAAACTTGGATTTTTCATTAACTGAAGGTCGAGTGTTATTTGAAATTCACGATGGACAAACTGTGATTGCTAATAAACTGGCCATCAAAATCGGTTTAGATCGGGGCTATTTAAACCGGATTATTAAAAAATTAGAGCAACTAAACTTGGTGTCTAAAGAGACATCCCCCAAAGATAATAGAGTTAAAATTCTCCACACCACTGTTTTAGGGCAACAAGCAATTGACAAAATTAACCTCGAAAACGATAACTTTACCGCTGAAGTATTTTCCAAATTTAACAACCAAGAATTGAAGCAAATCATTAAGAGTATGGAATTAATATCCGCACGACTTTTATAATTTAAGGAGATTTTACATATAATGAGTATTTCATTTAGCTTTGCCACTATTAAAGATTTACCAGAAATAGTTCGGATTTATAATCAAACGATTCCAACTCGTCAATCGACTGCTGACTTAGAACCCGTCACAGTATCCGACCGCGAAGAATGGTTTAAAAGTCATAACCAACACCATCGACCACTCTGGTTAATTAAGTCCGACAATCAGGTTGTTGGTTGGATTAGCTTAGCAGATTTTTATGGCCGTATTGCATACGATCACACAGTAGAAATTAGTATTTATATTGATGAAAACTTCAGAGGGCATCATCTCGGAGTTAAAGCGCTCGAATTCGTAGAGTCAAACGTTAAAAATTTTAGTATTGAGACAATCCTCGCCTACATCTTTGGCCATAACGCCCCTAGCCAAGGATTATTCAAAAAGTTTAGCTATGTTCAATGGGCCCATCTACCAGAGGTTGCAGAAATGGATGGCGTTAAACGTGATTTAGACATTCTCGGTAAAAAATATTAAAGAAATCTCATAAATCATCATAATTTAAGTCGCCAATTTTAAAAATTTTGGTGATTTTTTTATTACATTTTGACGATTTTGTATGACCTGAAAACAACTTTCTGAGCCTTAAAAATATACCTTTTGTGAGTAAAGCCCAGTGTCATAACCTTTCAAAAATAACAAAATTACACTTTCCGTCACATTTTATTAGGTTTTTCTAATACGCTTGTACCATACAAATAGTTGACACATCAGCATACTGCATGATACATTTAGTTCACTGATAACCTTAAGAAATCCTTAACTATTTTTAGTCTTCCTTAGGCTATTCCGAAATCTGGTAATTTAGGGGTTTCCATCAATTGATTAAAAAGGGAGAGGTAAATAATGAAATCCGAAAATGAACAAAATTTACATTATAAGATGTATAAACAAGGACGTAAATGGGTCTTTGCCGGTATAGCAGCTTTGTCAGTCGGCTTGGGGGCTACTGGCGTTGCCGCACATGCAGACACAACGACTACACCATCTAAGAATGGGACAGAAACTTCATCAGCAACGTCGGATGATGATGCCAACGCTGATAGTAACGTCGCAGTTTTAAGCGCAACTACAGCTTCTGATAGTGATGCAATTGCTAGTGCTGCTGCCGAATCAAGTGCTGCATTAGAAAGTGCAGCTGCCGCTATTTCAGATGTCGCTTCAGCTACTTCTGAAACCGCCAGTGAAGCTACAATTACTGCTTCTTCTGCAACCACTGACAGTTCTGCTACTGAAATTACAGCTTCTAGCGCCGTTGACGCAGCAACAACTACTTCAAGTGCTGTAGAATCTTCTGCTACTGCATCAACTACACCTGTTAGTTCTGCTTCAGCTACTTCTGAAGCCGCTTCTAGTGCCACAGATACAACCAGCGAAGCAGCATCTAGTGCTACAACGACGAGCGCAGCTGCTAGTTCCGCTAAAGCTACTCCAGTTGTTGTTACCGAAGACGCTAGTGTGATTGCAGCTGCTAAAGCCGCTGCTCAACAAGTATATGAAGAAACTGGCGAACCTCAAACGTTAGCCTTTGCTGCTGCAGCTGTAACGGCTGCACAACCTACATTTAGTACAACTGCTCGTTTACAAGCATTTATTGAAAGCGTTGAAGACGGTGCGATTGCTGGCTGGACTGAATATGGTGTTCTTCCTTCTATCACAGTTGCGCAAGCCATTTTGGAAAGTGGTTGGGGTCAATCTGGACTATCAACCCAAGCACATAACCTTTTCGGAATTAAAGGATCATATAACGGTAATTCAGTTAATTATCCTACTCAAGAATACGTCAACGGTTCATACATCAGTATTTATGACCAATTCCGCGCATATTCTAACAACGCTGAAAGTGTTGAAGATCATGGTGCTTTCTTAGCCGAAAACTCACGCTACAACAATTTATTAGGCGACAAGAGTTACACTTCAGTCGCTTATAAGCTTCAATCAGACGGTTATGCTACTGCCCCAACTTATGCTTCATCATTGATTAAACTAGTTGAAATGTATAACCTTACTCAACTTGATACTATCGCCTTTGCCGGTGCATCTATCAACGGGTATACCTCATCTAATTCATCAAGTACTAATGCTTCTGCTAATACATCTTCAACTAATACTGGCGCAAGTAGTAATGGCAGTTCAGATTATTACACAGTTAAGAGTGGCGATACCCTTTCTGGAATTGCCGTTAACCATAACACGACTACATCAACTTTAACTTCAATGAACAACTTAAGTAATCCAAACTTAATTTATGTTGGTCAATCATTGTTAGTGCCATCGACTTCAACAAGTACTGGTTCAAGTTCATCAACGACTACTAGTTCAAATACTTCGGCTGTTACTTACACCGTTCAAAGTGGTGATACCTTGTCTGCTATTGCATCAGATAACGGGACATCAGTTGCTAGCTTAGTATCATTGAATAGTATTTCAAACGCTAACCTGATTCACGTTGGTGACGTGCTCACAGTGAAGGCTGCTTCAAACACTGCGACAACTTCAAACACTACAACCACAGCCACAACTTCAAGTGACAGTTCATACACAGTTCAAAGTGGTGACACTCTCTCAGCTATTGCTGCTAAGTATGGTTTGAGTGTAGCAACCCTTGCTTCATTAAATGGAATTACTAATACTAACTTCATCCTAGTTGGTCAAGTGCTTAAGTTAGGCACAGTTTCAGCAAATGTTACTACAGCTGCTTCAACGACTAAGACCACAAGTAGTAATAATGGTGGTTCATATTCTGTTCAAAGTGGTGATACCCTTTCAGCTATCGCAGCTGCTAATGGCACCACAGTTGCAGCCTTAGCTGCACTAAACGGCATTACCAATACTAACTTGATTCACGTTGGTCAAAGTATTAAATTAAATGGTAACTCTACCGCATCTAGTTCAAACAGCAACTCTGGTAACTACACTGTTTCAAGTGGTGATTCACTATATGCAATTGCCCAAGCAAACGGGCTCAGTTGGTCAGAATTAGCTTCTAAAAATGGAATCTCAAGTCCATATATCATTCATCCAGGACAATCTTTAGTATTCTAAACTTGCCTAGTATGCGGTTCTTTGTCAAGAAGTACTGATGACCTAGAATTTCACAATCATTAACATCAAGCTGCTAGTTTCTCCGTTGTCG
>NZ_BJEB01000068.1 GCF_005405445.1 Paucilactobacillus nenjiangensis | reverse complement strand
GACAACGGAGAAACTAGCAGCTTGATGTTAATGATTGTGAAATTCTAGGTCATCAGTACTTCTTGACAAAGAACCTGGATTTTTTATATCTTAACGGTTATTCCTTATAAAACGTCCGATTATCCAAACCAAAAATGCGTTCAGAGAATTGTCCGTTTGGAGTATTTTTTAATGCATTTTGAACCATCATAATTGAAGCATCCATTTCATCTAAATGATGTAAGATTTCTGCTTCAAGCATATGCGGAGGTACTGGTGATCCATATTCCATTAATCCGTGATGAGACAAAACCATGTGGCGAAGCAAAACCACTGCCTGCCCTTGTGGATCAAATTTTAATTCATCACAAGCACTGACAATTTCACCATCAATAATCGATATATGACCCAGTAGATTTCCGGTCGTTGTGTATTGAGTCGAGACAGGCCCTGATAATTCAGTCGTTTTACCGATATCGTGTAAAATAGCACCCGCATACAGTAGCGGTGCGTTAATTCCCGGATATTCATTCACGACTGCTTTCGCTAATCTCAAAATCGACAAGGTATGGAAAGATAATCCACCCGCATAAGCGTGATGATTAGTTTTAGCCGCTGGATACGTATAAAACGCCTCACCATGTTTTTGTAACAGATTTCTCACAATCCGATTCCAAGTTGGTTCGGTAATATCAAACAAGAATGTTTCAATCTCTTCTTGAATACTCTTTCGTTTTTCGGGTGCGTGCGGTACAAAGTAACTGGGATCGTTAGGTTCACTATCAGTTGCTAATCGTAATTTTTGAATCTTGACCTGCGCCTTACCCTGATATAATTCTCGCTTGCCGTTAAGTTTAACCACTTTACCCGGTACAAATGCAGCTACATCAGCATCATTAGCATCCCAGTACATACCACTAATTTCACCTGATTCATCTTCAAATGTGATTGACAAAAAACGTTTTCCATTTTTTGCCACCCGAGCATCCGAATTTTTGAGCAATACAAAGAGTTCCATTGCTTCATCAACTTTATAATCCATTAATTTTTTTGAGTCCATCAAATCACCTATTTTTCATCTAGATTAATTACCTGTTCATTATTATACATACGTAAAATTCTGTCATCTGCAGTAAAATAAATTACTTGGTTTTGTTTAGATAACTCTTTTAATAATTCAATTGTACGATTTTTTCGAATATTATCAAAGTTAACGAAGCCATCATCGATAATAAATGGAAAATTAATTTCTTGATTCATCACGGTGGAAAAGCCAAATCTCAACGCCACATACAGTTGCTCCGCTGTCCCTTGTGAAAGCTCGCCGACTTCAAATTCTGTATTTGTATTATCCACAACTTTAATTAATTCATCCACCACAATATCTTGATAGTGGTTATTAGTTAATAATTGAAAATATCGTTTTGCTTGTTGAACAATTTGTGGGAACCGATCTTGTGAAGCAGCTTGTAAAGTTTGATTAATCCATAAGCTCGAGAATTGCGCCTTTAACCATTTCCCCGCCAGTTGATTAATTTCAGCTTCTAAATCCGCTAAATCTTGAGTTAACTCAGTTAACAGTCCATTTTGCGCAATAGCGTTAATGTCGACGTTACGTCGGTTAATTTTGCTTTCAATATTATCCCGATTGATGGTTAAGTTATTTAGCCGCTCACGAGATTTTTGCAATTTAGTCTGTAACTCATCTGCGTTGCGATACTCAGCTAATTGTCGTTGTTGTTCTGGATTAATCTGATTAGCTAAGGCGGTTTGTTCAGCATTTTCATTAACTTCATCCAATTGTGACTGATATTTGACTTTAAATTCAGCAACATTGGCCACTCCAATTTTTTGCAATAATATTCGTTGTTGCAGTTGTGCCTGTTTTAATTTTTCAGTTTGTTGTTCAATCTGCTCAGTTAACAGTCGACTTTTCTCTTTGGCATTACGATAATTTTCCACGGCAGTACTTTGTTCGCCGTGATACTCTTCAATTTTAACGATGCTAGATGCTAAATCATCACCATCAATCCATGAATCCAAATTAGCATATTTAGTGATGAAATTATCAATAATTAACTCATCATCGGATAATTCATTTTCAAATTTTGCTAATTGATGAGTGAAATTGACATAATTATTTAATTCATATTGAATCGCTAACCATTGATTTTGAGGGAAACTTGCAAATCCGTTGTCTTGACCAAATTGCTGTAATTCATTTTCTACATCAACTAAGTCCTGATTTTTCTTTGGTTCATTTGTGTTAATGGATGTCTGATGTGAATTTATATACCACCCAATGACACCGATAATCATCACAACGATTCCAATCGACCGTCCAATAAATGAGCTAACTAAAACGGCAGTCACAAGGCCCACTAATCCAACGATGGCAAAAACTAATGGTAATTGACTCGATTTTTTCTGACTAGCAGAACGCGTTTGAACAATCACATCTTGTTGTTCGCTAATTTGACTTTTTTGAGTTAGCAACTTGTCTAATTGGGCTTGCTGGGCTTCACTCAATGGTTCAGGAACCTGACCGTATTTCGCTTTAATTTCATTTACGGCGTTTGAAACCCGTTGAATTTCATCCATCAATTGTTCTCTTGATGAGACCGCCTGTTTCACAGTTGGTATTTCACGATAAGCTGCATCAAAATCTGCAAGATGATCAAAGTAAAATTGTTGCTTGGCACTCGTAAATTTTTTATCGTTAATTACTTTAAGTTGCGTTTGATTTTGCGTAATACCATTTTGAAGTTCGTTGATTTGAATTTCACTTTGATTAACTTCAATCTCGTCATTACTCGTAAATTTGATAGCTTCATTAGTTTCGTTTGTCTTCAACTTTTCAAAAATTGGCATCAAACGATTTAATTGGTCTAATTGTTGTTCTTGTTTACGAATTTCGGCGAGTTGATCAACAATCTTCACTTGCTCAACCATATCATTATCGTTATCAATAATAAGTTGGTGATATCGGTTGTAGTCCTGTTTTGCGTTGTTGATTTTATTGATCAACTCTTGGCGCTGATTAAGTTTCACATTTAAAGTTGGGACTTGACCGCCATCTTTGTAAATTTGCCCAGCCGATTTATCGAAATTTTTTGCTAAGTCCAGCCATTGTGAGCTACCCACCGTACCCATTTGCTGAAGGGCAGCATCAATATCATTTTTAGACAAATCAAAGATTTGATTCAAATCGGTTTGAGAAAAACTAAACAGCGTCCGAAATAATGTTTCATTCATTGGAGTTAAGACTTCGTTCAACTCGTCTTCTGTCAGTTTTTCTCCATCTAGGGTCGAAAACTCAATTTTCCCGGCAACTTTTTTACCTTTTGTCCGTTTTAAACGATATGTTTCGCCTTGGTGTTCAAAAACAATCACACCACCATACGAAGCAGTGTTCTTGGGGATATATTGCAAATACTTATTCTTGCCCAAATGGTTTTGAAAACCAAATATCACACTGATAATAAATTGGGTCAGTGTAGACTTCCCAGATTCATTGGAACCAAAAAAGATTTGTAATTCAGGAGATAATTCAAAATTGGTTGATTGCCACTTACCGAAGCCATCGATTTGAATTTCAGTAATTCGCATTACTTTTCTCCCTTCATACTTAAATCAAGTTCAATCTGTTCTTTTAAAGATTCGATTGCGGTCTGATTATCAAATTCATCGGCAATGAATTGATTGGCAAATAATTTATTTGTTAACTCGTGAAGCGTGTCTTGATTGAATACTTCCCCAGCTGCTGTTTCCCAATATTGTCTATCTAAACTGGTCATCCCCGGTAAAACAGCATTTTCAGTGACCTTGATTTCTATTGGCCAAATCCAGTTAGGTTGCCACTCACTTGTCACTCGTTGCAATGACTCTAACAGTAAGCCAGATTCAATATTGTCTTGTATGTCAGGGGTCACTGTATCACCATGCAACTCAATTTGAATAATTTGGTTGGTATCATTTGCATGTTCTTTTAAGCTTTGCACTAGGACCGTTTGTAACGTTTGAGCAGTCATGTCTTGATTGATTTCAATTACTAACTTTTCCCAATCAATTGGGGCAACCGTCTTGAAGACTGGCTGCAATTGATGATTTTGATAATCAACCTCGTAATAGCCCTTGGAACCAGTTTCATTTTTGTGTCTTCCTTGTGGATTGCCACTGTAAATCACCCAAGGATGCTCGCTTAGAACTTGGTGTGCGTGAATATGACCTAGTGCCCAATAGTCGTAATTTTTAGCCGTTAACTCAGCCACTGAAAATGGCGCGTAGTTATCATGTTTAGCATTTGAACCGGAGACCATCCCATGTAGCATTCCAATCTGTACATCAACTTGACTGCGGCTCGGGTACTGTCCCGTCATGTCATCAGTCACCCAACGCGTTTCATAACTAAATCCAGTAATTGCCACTTTGGTTCCATCAGTTGTAGTAAAAGTCTTGGTTTCTACTTGATTACCAAACACATGCACATTATTTGGTAGTAGTGATTTATCATAATTAACGATTTGATAATCATGATTACCGTAACTTAAATAAACATCAATTGAATTTTTTTGAAGTAGTTCACATTGCTGAATGAAAAAGTTTTCTGCTTGAACACTATGAGAATCACGATCGTAAATATCGCCTGCAATCACAATGAAATCAATGTGCGTAGAGATTGCATTGGACACAATTTTTTTAAATGCTGCAAAGGTTGATTGCATGATGTCTTTTTTTATTTTGGCAGGTGTATGTTGCAAGCCAAGAAATGGACTATCTAAATGTAAATCAGCTGTATGAATGAATTTCATCGTTCTACTCCTATCAAAAAAGGCCGCAACAAACCGTAGTCAGTTACTGCCCTTTTCCGTATTTCTTTTTGTATTAATTATCCTTGATATAATTCTTGGATTGGTTTTGTAATCACTTGGTTGATTTGGCTCAACATTTGATCAACGGCTTGTTCTTTTTCCATTAAAGTTTTAACAACTTCAATTTCGCCAACCTTACCAGCTAAATCTTGTGCTGCTTGGATTTCGTCTTCAGTTGGTTGTTGACCTTGCATTTGTTTTTGTTGAAGTGTCATTTGCATGTTTTGGAAATCTTGAAACATACTAAATGCATTGGCATCGGCACGCATTGCTTCATGTGCTTCTTTTAATGCAGCAAATTCTTGTGTGTCGCGTAAATCACGTTCCATTTGGTTCGCTGTGTCATAAATATTGACTACCATATTAGTATAGTCCTCCTAAATTTTCGATATGTTCATTATACATGAAGGGGCTTTCTACTTCAATTTGAAATCTATTGTCCCACAATTGATTTAGCTTTGCTCCAAAGATCACTTGCTGCTCCAGAGATTGAATCAGCACCTTGGCTAATCTTATCTCCAACTTGAGAAGTTCCATTTTGAATTTCATCCCAAATGTTAGACGACGAACTACTATCGTTATTCGCTAACGTGGCCGCATCCTGGGTGTCAAAATCAGTTCCCTTAGTATTTGGTAAGATATCTTCCATTTCCGTCTTAAAGAGCGTGTTAGTGTTGACGTAACTCGAATCAGGTAATACATGTGACGCATCCGTCGTGTCATAACCCTCCCAGGTTGCCACCACCACGTCCGGCGTATAACCAACAATCCATTTATCACGTTCAGAATCTTGTCCATTAACAACGTCCGAACTGGTACTACCAGTTTTACCAGCCACTGTATAACCAGAAGGTTTAGCAGTCTTCCCGGTTCCATCACTGAAGACACCAATCAACATACTTGTCATTGCCTTAGCAACTTTCTTAGATATAATTTGCTTCTTTTTCGGATTTTGGTTTGACACCATCGTTTTGCCAGAGGCATCAACAATTTTGGTAATATAATGGGCCGAAGCCAATTTACCGTCGTTAGCAAAGGCCGTGTACGCAGTGGCTAATTGTTGTGGCGACACTCCAGTTGAAAGTCCACCTAGTGCAAGCGCCAAGTTTTTATCCTTGCTAGTTACCGGCAAGCCGAACTTCTTCACTGATTCATAGCCACGATTAATCCCAATCTTATTCAATAGCCAAACTGCCGGCGCATTTAATGATTGTGCCAACGCTTTGTACATTGCGACTGAGCCACTATAGGTATCGTCATAATTTTTCGGCGTGTAATTGTCTGTTCCGTAAGATTTTTTCTTATCTGTCAACATCGAATCGTAGTAGTACCCATGTTCCAGTGCCGGTGTATAAACTGCAATTGGCTTAATTGCCGATCCTGGTTGACGTTTCATTTGGGTTGCGCGATTAAACCCACGGAAGACGTGATCACCACGACCACCCACAACAGCTAATATTCCACCATTATTTGGATTGATTGCGATTGACGCAGCTTGCACGATAGTTCCATCGGCCGAATCTGATGGAAAGTTATCATAATCGTCGAACGTATCTTGCATGTCTTTTTGTTCGTTCTGATCAAGCGTAGTGTAAATTTTGTAACCCTTATTCATAATATCTTCTTCAGAAATATGATAGGTATTGACTGCTTCGTCAATCACCGCATCAAAATAATATGGATATTTATAGCTATCAGATGACTCGTAGCCGTCCGTTACAGTCAAAGCTGTTTTCTTGGCTGCATCAGCCTCGGATTGGGTCAATTTATTATTTTCAACCATCAATTGAAGGACCAAATTCCGTCGCTGTTTCGAAGCATCTGGATGCGCTACCGGATCATAGCCACTTGGCGACGTTAGCATCCCAGCTAAAACCGCTGATTGTGCATTGGTTAATTCACTCGCGTTTTTATTAAAGTAGCGCTTGGAAGCATCTTGCACGCCCCAAACCCCATTTCCAAAGTACGCATTGTTCAAATACATTGTCAGAATGTCTTTTTTAGAATAAACATTTTCAACTTCAATTGATAAGAAAATTTCTTTCGCTTTTCGGGTAAATGTTTGCTCTTGAGTCAGGTATGCATTTTTAACCAACTGTTGGGTTAACGTACTCCCCCCACCTGAAATGTAATTATTCCCAAGGATTTTATTTTTTGCATACATTAATGCCGCACGAGCAATTCCTTTAACGGAAAATCCATGTTCATGGTAAAAGTTTCGGTCTTCTGTAGAAAGAACCGCGTTTTGAATATTAGGCGAAATTTTATCCAAAGAGATATATGTTCCCTTTTGAGAATATAAACTTCCGGCAGAATCACCGTCTTTATCATAGACCTCAGTATTTTGTGACAATGCTGCTTTTAAGTTACTAACATCGGCTGTTTTGGCTACTACTGTCAGGTAAACGCTGATGATCAATAATAATGTAAGTAAAATTGCAATAATCCAACGCGTAATTTGGAATCTTTTCCAAACGGCTTTTTGTCGCACTCGAAATTTTCGCCAGTGTGGTAAAAACCATTCTTTAAAATCCGCAAACCAGCGTTTAAATTTTGATTGCTGATCGTTCATTTAGTATCTCCAGTCCCAATTATTATCGAGTTTAATTTTATCACAGTTTCATTCATTCCTAGATTTTATTATGAATCTTACGTGAAATTAAAAAAAGATTCTAAATAATTAGAATCAGTAAGACCGAAATATTATTGATGTTAATGACTAATCGAATTCACCCGTTGTTACTCACAACTTTTATTAATCCAGCTTTTTAATTCAGTTCTCTCACCTAACCCAATATTTTGATACTGCTTCGCAGTCCCTTCAATATCTTTGTTAGTGCTCGAGAACTTATCGAATTAAAAAGCCTTTTATTTAATCCAAATAAATATTGTCATTAACATGTTCTTTAATTTTTTGGTTGAACTTTTTGGCAATGGTTTGGTTGGGGCTGATGATAAAGATGGTATCGTGTCCAGCTAAAGTGCCAGCGACTTCAGGCATGCCTAAGTCATCAATAATTGCGGCTAACAAATTACCATCACTTGGCAAGGTCCGTACGATATTCATAAATTCAACTTGAACGACATTGGTTACAACGTCATTAATAGTCGTGTAGAGACGGTTTTCTTCACTCCGATTACCAGCTTTAAAAATCGTATATTTTAAATCACCAGCTCCATCAGCGCTTTTGACAATTTGCATTTCACGAATATCACGAGAAATTGTTGCTTGCGTGGCGGAAATACCAGTTTCATTTAACTTGTCCATCAAATCTTCTTGAGTGGAAATTGAATATTGGCTAATTAATTGTTCAATTTTTGCTTGTCGTAACGACTTCTTCATTCTGAATAATCCTCCTCATAAAATGGATATTATGATTTATTATAACAAAAAACACGAAAATATAGACAATTTTCGTGTCTTAATGAATATTTATTAATTCTTAATGTGAATATTGGAATTCAGTGATAATTTTTACATTTCGTTTGGTGCTTGAACACCCAACAATGCTAACCCTGATTCTAACACATCACTAACTGCTTTCACTAGTGATAAACGAGCTAGTTTTTCATTATCTTCAACTAAAATTTTTGAATGTGCGTAATATTGGTTAAAGTCTTTAGCTAATTGTAGCGTATATTTGGAAATTACTGAAGGTTCGTAATCTTTGGCAGCCTTTTGCACAATATCACCGTAGTTACCCAATGCTTTGATAACTTCCCAAGCATTTGGATCAGAAATTTTCTTATCAACATTTGTTAAGTCAGGATTGCCGGCTTTCCGGAGGATACTTAATGACCGAGCACGGGCATATTGTACGTATGGACCGGTTTCACCTTCAAAACGAACGACTTCTTCTAAGTCAAAATCAAAACTATTCAAACGTTCATTCTTCAAATCATGGAAGACCACCGCTCCAACCCCAACTTGTTCAGCAACCTTATCAGCATTTGCTAAAGTAGGATTCTTTTCAGCGATTTGTTTCTTAGCTAGTTGCATGGCGTCATCAAGAACTTCTTCAAGTAAAATGATGTGTCCTTTACGAGTTGATAATTTACGGCCACCTTCAGTAATCAAACCAAATGGAATGTGGTGAATATTATCTGACCAGTCATAGCCCATTTCTTTCAATACTGCCTTTAATTGCTTGAAATGGTTTTGTTGTTCATTTCCAACCACGTAGAGTGATTGAACAAAGTTGTATGTTCTTTGACGATAAATTGCTGCCGCTAAATCACGAGTGATGTACAAAGTTGCCCCATCACTTTTCTTAATCAATGCTGGATTGAGGTTGTATTTCTCTAAATCAACAATCTCAGCACCTTTACTTTCTTGAAGTAAATGCTTTGATTCAAGTAATTCAATGACTTCATCCATCTTATCGTTGTAAAATGCTTCACCATTAAATGAATCAAAATGAACGTCCAACAAATCATAGATTTTCATGAATAGTTGTAGTGATTCTTCACGGAACCATTCCCAAAGATGCATAGCTTCAGGGTCGCCATCTTCAAGCTTTTTGAACCAAGCACGAGCATCTTCATCTAGTTCAGGATTAGTTTCTGCTTCTTGGTGAAAACGCACATAGTATTTCTGGAGGGTATTGATTGGATCAGCCTTAACTTCGGCTTCACTACCCCACATTTTATACGCTGTCATTAACTTACCAAACTGGGTTCCCCAGTCACCCAAGTGATTAATTTTAATTGGGTTGTAGTTAACCTTTTTCAAAATGTTAGCTAGTGCATTTCCAATCACCGTTGAACGGAGATGACCCATCGACATTGGTTTCGCAATGTTAGGTGATGACATATCGATTGTCACGTTGCCACCTTCACCAACATTTGATGAACCATAATTGGCAGGATCAGAAATAATTTCATCTAAAATGCTGGCCCCAACGGTCACTTTGTCTAAGAAAAAGTTTAGGTAAGGTCCAACAACTTCGATTTTTTCAAAACCAGTTTGGTCAATTTTTGCTAATAAATCTTGTGCAATTTGTTGGGGTGCTTGATGTAATTGCTTAGCTAAGAAAAACGCAGGGAACGCATAATCTCCCTTAGTAGTATCTTTTGGTCGTTCAATTTTTGATTCGATATCGACCTTCTGAATATCTGGTAAAACTGTGGCTAGTGCATCTACAACTTGTGTTTTGGTTTCCATGTTAGCTTCCTTTCTTGCAAATAAAAAACGCCCCTAATAAGACTATATGCCTTATCAGAGACGAGATTACCCGCGGTACCACTCTATTTGAAATTAATCCACTTTAGATATTTGACTGTTCTCTAGAAGACACGCCTTCACTAATTGCCATGCCTACCTTGCACCAACGTAAGCTCGCTTGAATGGACCATTAATTACTACTTCTTCATCACTGAGATTTCCAAACACTAGTATAACAAATTTGCCGTGAAATACAAATATAAATTAGACAAGTTAATTGTCCTCAGTTGTTATCAATTTTCGTTCAGCCCATGAACTGTTATACTTACCGTAAAGAAATACGATTATTTGGGGGAGTGATTATGGAAAATAAAAAAGCATCAAATAAAAGTACTTTAATCATTTTAGGGCTGTTTTCACTGATGACTGGATTATCTGGATCAAGCGTTACTTTAGCGTTACCACAACTCAGTGAAGGTTTCCATGTCACCAACGGGGCTGCCACTTGGGCAGTGTTAATTGGCGTTATTACCACAGCCGTCTTTTTGGTATTATTTGGACACTTTGGAGACCTCCTATCTAAAGAAGATGTCTTCTTATATGGTGGAATTGGGTTTACTTTAGGTTCTCTTATTTCTGGCATCGCACCAGCTTATTCAATTTTGCTCGTTGGACGGTTTGTACAAGCGATTGGAACGGCTATGATTATGGCTAACAGTATGGTCATTGTCACCGAAGCGTTCCCGGCGTCTGCTCGAGGAAAAGCGATTGCGGCCGTTTCCATGTTTATCTCAGTCGGAACTGTCTCGGGTCCAGCAATTGGTGGATTGATTTTAAGTGTCAGTTCGTGGCGTTGAATTTTTCTGATTAACGTTCCATTAGCAATTTTATTAACTTTCTTTGGTTGCCGTTTCTTGTTCACCACCAAAATTACGATGGCTGATTTAAAGTCGTTAGTCAAAAAATATAACTGGCGCGGTCAATTAATTTTTACGGTTGGAATGATCATCTTTTTCATGAGCAGCCTCTTTTTCCAGTCACATAAACCAAATATTATATCAGGAGCTATTTTTCTCGTCATTGGTACGATTGTCACTATCTTTTCTTTCGTGCAAGACAACCGTAGCAAGTATCCATGGGTCGATCCCTCTGTCACCAAAAATAAGCAATTTATGGGCGCAGTTATGACCATGTTCTTAGTAATGATGGTCAACGTCGTCTCAAATATTCTCTTGCCATTTTACCTACAAAGTTTCATTGGCCTTTCACCGCTAACTAGTGGTTTGTTGATGGTGCTCCAATCGGCAACCATGTTCTTTGTTACTCCATTGGTAGGATACTTAGCTGACAAAATGAATCGTCACGTTTTAACAATTTTTGGAACCACCATTTTAACTTTATCTCAACTGGGTTATGCGTTTTACCCTAGTGGGGTGAATTATACAATTATCATTATCCCTATTATTCTTAACGGGATTGGAATGGCAACTTTCTTGTCACCAAATAATGCATTATCTATGTCATACTTACCTCGCGAACTCTCGGGGATTGCTGGCTCGATGAATTCTTTCTTCCGTACTCTCGGAATGGGAATCGGAATTAGTCTTGGATCAACTGCCTTATTCATCCAAATGCCAGGCGTTGAGGTTGTTTCCAGTAAATTAGGCCAAGAATTCATGGGTGCCTTTCAAAATGTGTTCTTCCTAGCAACTGCATTATCTGTACTCGGAATGGTGGTTTCAATTATTCTATATCTGACGAGTAAAAATGAAACTGAACCAGGACACTAAAAATTATCTTTAAGTACCAAAAAAGTGGCTGGGAAAAAACTAACCAGCTATAGAAAAATCGACCAAGAATTCTATAATTAATAGAATTTTTGGTCG
>NZ_BJEB01000067.1 GCF_005405445.1 Paucilactobacillus nenjiangensis | reverse complement strand
AAATACAAAATACCCATCAAACGCGTGATGCATGTGTTTGATGGGTATTTTGCATATCTTTGTGAATAAATCAGGATTTACTATATTTGATGAGAAAAATATGATAATATGAAAAGGTATGTAAGAAATCGATAAAAAGATTAAAACTTTTGTGAAAATGGAGCGTATTTGTGATGAGTAAAATTTTAATTATTGAAGATGAAGAGAATCTTGCCCGCTTCGTAGAATTGGAATTAAAACATGAAGGATATTCAGTTGATATCAAGCTTGATGGCCGTTCCGGACTCGAAGCCGCTATTACAACTGATTATGATGTAATTTTATTAGACTTGATGTTGCCTGAATTAAATGGTTTGGAAGTGGCCCGCCGAGTTCGTGAAGTTAAAAATACACCAATCGTAATGATGACTGCACGTGATTCCGTGATTGATCGAGTATCTGGCTTAGATCACGGTGCCGATGATTATATCGTTAAACCATTTGCGATTGAAGAATTATTGGCTCGTGTTCGCGCATTATTGCGTCGTATCAACATTGAAGACGAAAATAGCAATGGAAAAACTACTCAAACAATCGTGCGTTATCGTGACTTGGCTGTTGAAAAAGAAAACCGTATCGTTCATCGTGGTGATGAAGTAATCAACTTAACTAAACGCGAATACGATTTATTACTTCTTTTAATGGAAAACATTGATAAAGTGATGTCGCGTAGTTTATTACTGGAAACTGTTTGGGGCGCAGACTCAAAAGTTGAAACCAACGTGGTTGATGTTTATGTGCGTTATATCCGTAATAAGATAGACAAAGAAGGCACCGAAAACAGTTACATTCAAACCGTTCGTGGAACTGGTTATGTAATGCGTTCAAAATAACGATTTTTGGGGTTTTTGAATATTGGAAAATGCAACTAAATCAAATAAAAGAGAATATCGTTTATCATTAAAAGTTAAATGGGCACTGGGGACCGCGCTTGGCGCACTGGTCATCTTTGCTAGTTTAACTTTTGTTTTATTTAACGCGTTCACAGACAACTTACTTGATCAAGAAAAAAGCGCAATGAACCGTTCATTGGTCAATGTTGAAAAAAAGTTAAGTCAAAATTCAACTGACTTAAGCACACAAGCAGTAGCTAAACAAATCGGTGATAGCCAGTCAATGGAAACTAGTCGAAAAATCACACAGGATTTGAGTACTTCGAATACGGTGATTGCGGTCTTTGATCCAGACGGCAAAGAAATATATTCAACAGGGACGATTGATAAAAAGTTTAAGCCAGTCAAAAAGCAACAAGTAAGTTTGGCTGGTAAACATTTTGCACGACGATTGTTTGGGGTTGAACCAGTTATTTCAAGTAAAACCAATAAAACGATTGGGTATGTCTATATTGAAAATTCGCTGACGGCATTTTATCGGATTTTCCAACGCTTACTGATTATTTCCGCTTTAACGTTGGTCTTAATGGTCATAGCCAGTGGCTTACTCGGTTACTGTTTGTCGTATTTCTTGTTGCGACCAATTGATGATATTCATGATACGTTGGTAGCAATTCGAGACGATCCAACTGCTGATAATCGGGTGCCTAAATTATATCGACACGATGAACTTGGCGATTTGGCTCTGATGTTTAATGAAATGATGGACCGGATGCAGCGGTACATGGACCAACAATCACAATTTGTGGGGGACGTGTCACACGAATTGCGGACGCCGGTTGCAATTATTCAAGGGCACATGGAGCTACTTAATCGGTGGGGAAAAGACGATCCCAAAGTGTTAGCGGAATCCATTGATGCTTCATTGAAAGAAACTAAGCGAATGCAAGATTTGGTCCAAGAAATGTTGGATTTGAGTCGTGCGGAACAAGTTGAAACGAATTTTAAAGACGAAAAAACGGAAGTTGGCGAAGTTGTTCATCAAGTCTTTAATAATTTTAAAATGATTCATCCGGACTTCTTGTTCATCATGGATGATGACTTGAAGGATCGAATTGTTTCACCAATCTATCGAGATCATTTAGAACAAATCCTGATTATTTTGTCTGATAACGCGGTGAAGTATTCAACCGACCGCAAAGAAATTCATATTTCATTGTCACGGACTTTGAATCGTGTTGAAATTGGAGTTCAAGATTTTGGTGAAGGTATTTCGAAAGAAGATATGGCTAAAGTCTTTGACCGGTTCTACCGAGTTGATAAGGCTCGTAGTCGTAAAAAAGGTGGTAATGGACTGGGATTAGCCATTGCAAAACGCTTAGTCGAAGGCTATGGCGGAGAAATGACCTTGGAAAGTTCAGCCGGATACGGCTCGCTATTTAAGGTCACCTTACCAATTGTCGATGAAGATATTAAAACCTTAGACGATTAACTAGCCAAGCCAAATATAGATACTAAAAAAGCTGTCCTTCAAAACTATGAGTTTTGAAAGGCAGCTTTTAAAATACCAATTTATTTATGATGTTGCTGTTTACCAGCATTCCGGTTTTGTTTCTTAGCTGGTTGATTATTTTTTGGAGCAATTTTGGTTGGTGATTCAATAATTGGTTTTACCACTTTTTTCTTCTTTAGGAAATTTTTCTTTAATTCAGCTTCAATATCACGTTTAATCTTAGGACGATAAAGGTTGATAATGATTGTTTGAATGATGGCAAAGATACCACCGATAAAGAAGTAAAGTCCTAATCCGGCAGATGAAATCATGGCCATATATCCAAGCATAATTGGGCTGACGAACATCATCATGCGCATTTGCTTCTTTTGGGCTTCAGGAATTCCAAGTGTTGATAGATAGCCTTGGATTAGGTAAGCCACAAATGAAAGAATAGCTAGGATAATACTTGGAGAACCAAGTTTAATGCCGTAGAACATCGCGTTAGATAAGTGAGAGTAACGAATGGCTGCGTATAAGGCGGCAAAGACGGGCATTTGAATCAATATTGGTAAGCATCCAATTCCACCGGTCATGCTAATACCATTATCTTTATAAAGAGCCATCATTTCTTGACTGATAGCGGCTTTTTCTTCAGGTGTTGTCGCAGTCTTTTGACGTTCTTGGATATCGCGCATTTCAGGTCCAACCATACCCATTTTTTCTTGTTGAATGGTTGATTTACGCATTTGGCTAATCATAATTGGTAGCAAAATCATTCGAACGACGAATGTAATGATAATAATTGCCCAACCGTATGAATAAGGGCCACCAAAGAAATTAGCAATCCATTCCATTAAGTGTTGTGTAGGCTTGGCGAGATATTCGTAAGTCATCCCATAAGGATTACCATTCTTGTCTTGGCGAACACAACCGCTTAAAGTAAGTGCTAGGACCGATATTATCGCAATTAGCGATATTTTTTTATTTCTCATTTTAATAAATCAATTCCTTTTTCTTCATATTAGTTTCACAAACATAGGATAATATACCACGGAACAAGTCCTCAACGCCACTAACTTTTTCAAACTTTATCTGATTTGAAAGTCGATAAATGATTGAAGGGGCTGATTGACCACATCAACATATTCGACTGAAGCCAGTGGAGTAGGGCCGTTTTGTACCCTTTTGGTGAATTCTGCAATCATTGAGGTTGGACCTTCTGCTTCTATATATACATCCCCATTAGGTAAATTTTTAACAAAACCTTTAATATTCAACCGTTGAGCCAGTGACGCGACTGACCAGCGGAAACCGACATGTTGAACTCGTCCCGTCACAGTTATTTTAATAGATTCCATGTTAAGACCTCCGTTATGACCCTTGTCATGGTATAATAGCACAATTGGAGTGAATAAATTTGGAAAACATATCATCGACACAAAACCAAAAAGTAAAAAACTGGACAAAGCTCGCCACAAAGAAGCAAAGAACTCGCGAAGGCAGCTATCTTTTAGATGGTTGGCACTTAGTACAAGAAGCACTTAATTATGATGCACCAATTAAAGCAATTATGGTGACACAAGAACAGTTTGATTTGCATAATCAAGATTTTAAAGACATCGACGAAATCTATATCGTCACGTTTGAAGTTATGCAACATATCACTGATACAGTGACACCACAAGGAATTGCTGCTGAAGTTGGGATTCCTGTTGCATATACCGAAGTACCAAATGAATTGTCTGGCACCTGGTTATTAATGGATGAAGTTCAAGATCCAGGTAACATAGGTACCATGATTCGGACCGCAGATGCTGCCGGCTTCACTGGTGTTGTTGCTGGTAATAAAACGGCTGACATTTTTTCACCAAAAGTAGTTCGTGCAATGCAAGGTAGTCAATTCCATATTGACGTTAAGCAAGGTTCAACTTTGGATTGGATTGATATGCTACATGCTGAAGGAATTCCGGTTTACGGAACTGAATTAAACAAAGATGCAGTGGATTATCGTGAAATTGAAAAAAGTGATAGTTTCGCATTAATTATGGGTAATGAAGGCAATGGCGTTCAACCGGCAGTCTTAGAACGGACTTCCAAGAACCTGTATATTCCAATTGCTGGGAAAGCAGAATCGTTGAATGTCGCTGTTTCAGCCGGGATACTAATGTTTGAATTAAAGAAATAATTTGAGCGTTATAGTTTACTTTTATTTAGTAAGCATGTATCATACCTTTGAATTAATAAAAAGGAGAACTAAATGAAGAAAAATGCATGGCAACATGATAGTGAATATGTAGAATTGATTAGCGATTTAATCGACACTGATGAGGTTCAAAAATTAGCTACTTATACCCATCATCACAACTCAGACCGGTTGCAACATTCTCTATCAGTTTCATTTGATAGTTATCGGATTGCGAAAAAGTTACATTTAGATTATCGTAGCGTTGCTCGTGCAGGTTTACTTCACGATCTTTTTTACTACGACTGGAGAACCACTAAATTTGATTTAGGTTCTCATGCTTTTATTCATCCCCGGGTGGCTTTACGTAACGCTGAAAAGCTCACACCTTTGAATGACATGGAAAAGGATATCATCTTGAAGCATATGTTTGGCGCAACCTTAGCCTTACCAAAATATCGTGAAAGTTTGCTGGTTTCATTAGTGGATGATTACGAAGCTGAACGTGAATTCTTTGCACCAATGCGTGCTCGTGTAGAATTATGGTTGAAAGTTCGGACTACTTTATAATATAATAGTCGAATAAGTTAAATGATTGGAGGGGTTAACGTGGATCAAGTAATGAGCGATACAACAGAAAAATTAGCACTTTGTCCTAAGTTTGAAGAAACATTTGTCATTCTTGGTAAAAAATGGAATGGTTTAATTGTCGAGCTACTTTTGAAAGAAAACGTCTTGAGATTTAAAGATTTCGTTGCCGGAATCGGTAAATGTAGTGATCGTGTTTTAGTTGAACGATTGCGTGAACTTGAGAGTGAAGGAATCGTTACGCGAAACACGCATCCCGGTTCAGTCTCAAAAGTTGACTATTCATTGACCGGGAAAGGTCTAGCTCTCAAACCCGTTATGGAAGCTGTTCATAACTGGGGCGACGAATGGATTGATTAGTTAATTATTGCTTTAATGTCACACGTATTAAAAACGTTGATGGAAGTTAGTAGCAAATGTATTTGGTTAGGAAGTTCTTATCAAGACTGAAAGTAAGAACCTGAATCATTTCCGAATTTCACTTCCGTAGTTGATACTTAATCGTACTCCGGTTAATCACCGTTACCGATTTCTAAGTGTATAGCATGTTGCTATAAACTAGGGTGGTACCGCGATACTTCGTCCCTTTTCAGGGGCGGAGTTTTTTTATTTTGAAAAAGGAGAGTTCAAATGGGATTACAAGATAAGTTAAATGATTTACTGCAACAAGGACTGAAGCAAGTCGAAGAAAGTGTTAATCTCGAATCGATTAATGATGTACGAGTAAAAATGTTAGGTAAAAAAGGCCCAATCACCGAAGTGTTACGTGGTATGCGTGATTTGAGTGCTGAAGAACGTCCCAAAGTTGGTCAATTTGCTAATGAAGTTCGTGATCAATTAACCAATGCAATTGATGAACAAAGAGCCAAACTTGAAAATGCAAAGTTAAATGACCAATTAAAAAAAGAAGCGATTGATGTAACTTTACCGGGTAACAGTGTTGCTCAAGGTCAACCGCATGTGATTCAACAAATTATTGATGAATTAGTCGATCTATTTATTGGGATGGGATATGTCGTTGCTGAAGGCAGTGAAGTTGAAGAAGATCGTTATAACTTCGAAATGCTAAATTTACCTAAGGACCATCCAGCTCGTGATATGCAGGACACTTTCTATGTGACCCCAGAAATTTTGATGAGAACTCAAACTTCACCTATGCAAGCGCGGACGTTGGAAACACATGACTTTAGCAAGGGACCACTTAAAATGGTTTCCCCTGGGAAAGTTTATCGTCGTGATACCGATGATGCCACCCATAGTCACCAATTCCATCAAGTGGAGGGCTTGGTTATCGGGAAGCACATTACGATGGCTGATTTAAAAGGAACCCTAGAAGTCGTGGCGCAAGATTTATTCGGCGATGAATTAGAAGTTCGTTTGCGTCCTAGTTACTTCCCATTTACGGAACCATCAGTTGAAGCAGATATTACTTGCTTTAATTGCCATGGTAAAGGTTGTGCTATCTGCAAATATACTGGATGGATTGAAGTGCTCGGTGCCGGTATGACTCATCCTAATGTACTTAAAATGGCCGGTGTGGATCCAGAGGAATATGGTGGATTTGCATTTGGTCTTGGACCAGATCGTTTTGCAATGCTCAAATATGGTGTGAATGATATCCGTGATTTCTACCAAAATGATGTACGTTTCTTAACGCAATTTGATCAGAAGGGATAATTAAAACAAATGAAAGTTTCTTATAAATGGCTTCAAGAATATTTGGATATTGACGTAAAACCCAAAGATTTAGCAGAAAAATTAGCACGGACATCGGTTGATATTAATGATGTCTATTCACCCAGTGATGGTTTAACCAAGCTCGTTGTTGGTTATGTAACTAGCCTTAAGCCACATCCAGATTCAGATCATTTAGCAATTTGCCAAGTTAATATTGGTGAAGCTGAAGATGTTCAAATCGTATGTGGCGCACCTAATATTGCTGCCAATCATAATGTGATTGTAGCTTTACCAGGCGCACGGATTGGCAATAATATTAAAATTAAGCGCAGCAAAATGCGTGGTGAACTTTCTGAAGGGATGATTTGTGCACTTCAAGAAATTGGTTTTACCGAAAAAGTTGCACCCAAAGCTTATGACGAAGGTATTTGGTTCCTACCTGAAGAAGCTAAACCAGGGGAATCTATTTTTCCATATTTAGGTATGGATGATGTAATTATCGATACTGATATCACACCTAATCGTGGTGATATGTTCAGCATGCGCGGTAACGTGAATGATATTGCGGCTTTTTATGATTTAAAACCACATTTTACTGAGAAAAAAGTAGTTGAAAATAGTGATGAACAAACATCAGATTTAATTAGTGCTGCCATTCCAAATCCAGAAATTGCTCCAACGTATAAATTACGAGTAATTAAAGATGTTCAAATTGCTGACAGCCCATTATGGCTTCAAATTAAATTATGGAATGCTGGGATCCGTCCAATTAATAATGTGGTTGACGTTACCAACTATATTTTAATTAAATATGGTCAACCATTGCACAGCTTTGATTACAATAAATTACCTAGTCATGATATTAGTGTCCGTCATGCTCATCAGGGCGAAGAATTTGTTACGTTAGATAAAGATACCCGTGAGTTGATTGCGGAAGATATCGTGGTAACTGCAGGTGATAAGCCTGTTGCCTTGGCAGGAACAATGGGTGGGTTAGAAACCGCCATTTCTGATGACACCACTGCGGTGACTTTGGAATCTGCTATTTTTGATTCAATCTTGGTTCGTAAACAAGCCCGCCGCTTAGACTTACACAGTGAATCATCTACCCGGTTTGAACGAGGCATTGATCCAGCAACAGTTGAAACTGCAGTTGATGAAGCTGCCCAAATGATTGCCGAATTAGCTCATGGGACAGTAACCACTGGTATTGTGACCGGTTCAGAAACGAAACCTAAACCAGTGATTGTCAAAGTGACTCTGGCTCGGATTAATCATGTGTTGGGGACTTCATTAGTGGCTCAAGACGTAACCGACATCTTCAACCGATTAGCCTTTGTCAGTGAATTTAACGGAGATACCTTCACCGTTGACGTACCAACTCGTCGTTGGGATGTAAACATTGAGGCCGATTTGTTAGAAGAAATTGCTCGAATCTTTGGTTATGATAATATTCCATCTACTTTACCTGCTCAAACTAACAATGTGGGTGGATTGGATGCGGAACAAAAATTAATTCGTTCATCACGTCATGTCTTGGAAGGTTTAGGCTTAAACCAAGCCATCAGTTACTCATTGACAACAATTGAGAAGGCACAGCAATTCCAAATTACGAATGGTGGCACGCCGATGGTCTTGGATTATCCAATGAGTCAAGATCACGTAGCTACTCGGATGAACTTAATTAGTGGATTACTAATTGATGTGGCGTATAACGTTGCTCGTTCACAAGAAAACATTGCATTGTACGAACAAGGTCGAACATTTGTACCAGTTGCAGCTGATCAACGTCCAACTGAAGAAGAACATATTGCCGGTGTTGTGACGGGTAAATTGTTAACTGATACTTGGCATGATAAGACCGAGGCAGTTGATTTTTACCAGATTAAAGGTATCGTTGAACAATTCTTACAAAATATGGCGCTAACTGGCAATGTCACTTTTGTGGCTAATACGGCTCGCAAAGAAATGCATCCTGGACGGACAGCAGATATTTTCTTAGATGATCAAATTATCGGTTACGTTGGAGAAATTCATCCTAACACGGCCAAAGAATATAAGATTCCTGAAAGTTATGTGTTTGAATTAAACCTAGAACCAATTATCGCTAATGATAAGATTGCGCGTCATTATCAAGAAATTAGTAAATACCCATCAATTACTCGTGATATTGCGATGTTAGTCAACGACTACATTACCAATCAAGAAATTGTGTCGTTGATTCAAGACAAGGGTGGGGCTTTCTTAACTGACGTGACTCTATTTGATGTTTATCAAGGTACCCATGTCCCAGAAGGTAAAAAATCACTTGCCTATTCATTAACGTATCAAGACAAAAATGAAACTTTAGTTGAAGACAAAGTTAATCAAGCATTTGATAAAGTGACCGCAAAATTAATCGAAGAATTCGATATTACGGTGCGTTAATTATTAAAGATTGGTTTACAAATTGTGAATCAGTCTTTTTTATTTTATAATGGGGCGTGCAATCAAATTTGAGATAATATTTTAATTCAAAACTAATTGGTGGGGTGGAGTTAAGTGAGTCGGTTTAAAGAAAAAAAGAAGAGTAAAAAGTACGGGTGGATTATCGCACTGGTCGTCTTAATTGTCGTCGTTATTGGTGGAGCTAAATTTTATATTAGTGATTCAATGAAGGCCGTTGATTCGAAAAACTCGAAATCAGTGGAAGTTTATATCAAGTCTGGATCTTCTAATGACCAGATTATTAAAACTTTACAAAAAAAGAATTTAATTAAAAGCTCAATTGTTTTTAAATACTATGCTAAAAGTAATGTCAAAACCGGTTTTAAAGCTGGCTACTACTCATTGAATAAATCAATGAATGTGAAAACAATTGCCAAGAACCTTGAAAAAGGTGGAAGTGCAACTCCTGTTTCTAGGGTTGGCAAGTTAGTTGTTCAAGAAGGGGCGACCGCGGATCAAATCGCGACCGCAGTTCAAAAATCGACTAAATATTCTTCAAAAGAATTTATGGCGTTGATTCAAGACCAATCTTTCTTAGACGAATTAGCCAAGGAATATCCTGATTTATTGGGTTCTGCAATGTCAGCAACTGATGTGCGTTACAAGTTGGAAGGATATCTATTCCCAGCAACTTATGACACTAAGAATGTGACAAGCCTAAAAGCTTTAGTTACACAAATGGTAGCCACGACCAACACGCAGTTGAGTCCTTACTTTGCCACAATCAAGAGTAAGGGGTATTCTGTCCAAGAAGTCATGACCTTAGCTTCATTAGTTGAGCGTGAAGGGGTTACTAACACCGATCGCAAAAAGATTGCCGGAGTGTTCTTCAATCGAATCGACAAGGACATGCCCTTGCAATCGGATATTTCTGTCATGTATGCGTTAAATACTCACAAAAAAAATCTAACTTATGCTGATTTGAAAGTTGATTCACCATACAATTTGTATGTCGAAAAGGGTTATGGACCTGGACCATTCAATAGTCCTAGCTTACAATCAATTTTGGCAGTGCTAAATCCTTCAGACCGTAGTAAAAATTATTTGTATTTTATTGCGAACATGAAGACGGGGAAGGTTTACTATGCTAAAACCTATGCCCAACATCAGAAGTTAACTGACAAGCTGGCTGACTATAATAAATAACCTGGAGTGTAATTTTGACAAAGAG
Organism: Paucilactobacillus nenjiangensis; assembly: GCF_005405445.1. Classification (GTDB taxonomy): domain Bacteria; phylum Bacillota; class Bacilli; order Lactobacillales; family Lactobacillaceae; genus Paucilactobacillus; species Paucilactobacillus nenjiangensis. The sequence continues at coordinate 1,761 of NZ_BJEB01000067.1, read as the reverse complement.
AAAACAACCAATCATTATTGGCGTTACTGGCGGCTCTGGAAGTGGTAAAACTTCTGTAAGTCAGGCGATTTATGAGCAAATGGCTGGTAAGTCAATTATGATGTTACAACAAGACACATACTACAATGATCAATCAGATATGACGATGGAAGAACGTAAACAAGTTAATTATGACCATCCATTGGCCTTTGACACAGAGCGTTTAATTGCCGATTTAACCAAATTGCGTAACTTTGAAACGATTGAAATGCCAGTTTATAATTATGCAGAATTTAATCGTTCCAAAGAAACGATTCGGACAGAAGCCAAAGATGTTATTATTCTTGAAGGTATCATGATTCTGGATGACGCGAGATTGCGTGATTTAATGGATATTAAGGTTTTTGTTGATACGGATGATGATATTAGAATCATTCGTCGAATTAAACGTGATATGGAAGAACGTGGACGTTCACTGGATTCAATCATTACACAGTACTTAAAAACCGTGAAACCAATGTATCATCAATTTGTTGAGCCATCAAAACGTTATGCAGACATTATTGTGCCAGAAGGCGGAGAAAATAAAGTCGCAATCGATTTATTGAGTACAAAAGTTAATGATATTTTAACGAAACATGGAAAATAATGAGAAAATTACATCTCCTTGTTTACAACGTTATGCCCACGTGGTATTGTATGGCTTGTTAATTAATTATGATGTATAGAGGTGCGAAATGGCAGAAGAAAAAACCTTTCCTATGACATTAGAAGGAAAGAAAAATTTAGAAGAAGAATTAGAAACACTAAAAATGGTCACTAGACCGGAAGTAATTGAAAGAATTAAGATTGCGCGTAGCTTTGGTGATTTATCAGAAAACTCTGAATATGAATCAGCTAAAGATGAACAAGCATTTATTGAAGGACGGATTAGTAGCATTGAACATATGCTATTAAACTTAGAAATTATCGATAACGATTCAATTGATAAAGATGTTGTCTCAGTTGGTCGGACCGTTACCTTCAAAGAATTACCAGACGAAGAAGAAGAAGCATACACTATTGTCGGTGCAACAGAAGCCGATCCAATGTCAGGTAAAATTTCTAATGAATCTCCAATTGCGGCTGCATTATTAGGCCACAAAGTTGATGAAGAAGTGACTATTAAGATTCCTTCTGGTGATATGCACGTTAAAATCACTAAAGTTGAAGAATAACTTACAAAAAAGAAGTCTAATCAAACCGATTAGTACTTCTTTTTTTGCATTCTGTGCTAGAATATATATATTCTATGAAAACGATTACAGAAGGAGAGAGAACATATGCAAATTACAGTGACGAAAGAAGCAAGCAATTGGTTCCACGATGAAATGGGCGTTAAGTCCGGTGAAGGAGTTCGTTTTTTTGGCAAGGTCTACGGTAAAACACCGGTTCATGATGGTTTTTCATTAGGCATGGTCCGTGATGACCGGCCACTTCATCCAAGTTCAAAGACAGAATTTGATGGCGTGCATTACTTTGTCGATCGTCTAGATGAATGGTTCTTTAAGGGCTATGACTTAACTGTCGATTACGATGATAAAACTGACGGTCCTAAGTATGATTACAAAGAAAATGGAGAATTAAAATAGTTTAAATCAAAAAGAATGAAACGCATTAAGCTGCGCTTCATTCTTTTTTGGGTGCGCCCGGCATGGGCGCCAATTAGGTGGTGAAAGTCCACTGTGGGCCGTAGTAGTCGGAACCACTAGCCAAGGACAAGGGTGTCCACTGTGAAGTGGA
>NZ_BJEB01000066.1 GCF_005405445.1 Paucilactobacillus nenjiangensis | reverse complement strand
CCCCCTTACAAGTTGAAATTGCAACACTTACGAGCCAAATGGCCGCCTGATTTAATGCTTTCCAGGGTTCAAATAAGTTATTAATCGCGATTAATGATTTATTTGAACCCTGGAAGGTAAACGCGGTTCTGAATGTCTCTTAAAATCTGTCTCAAATATTGACTTCAATCCAAAATATTTTTAGGAACAACAGAAAACATGACAAGTAATCTTTATCGGTGTAGAATACCAATATTGAAGATAAACGAAGAGAAGGTGAATGCTATGCAATTAATTAAAGTACATGGCTCAGAGAATGATTTTTATATGTTGGATGCGACGAAGTTAAATCGTCAACTTACGGAAGATGAAATTAAACAATTAGCAATCAACATTTGTAATCGAAAATCAGGACTAGGTGACGGTGCTGATGGATTACTGTGGATTAATAAGTCAGAACATAATAATGTCATCGGTAAAATGCGTGTAATTAATTCTGATGGTAGTGAAGCTAGTATGTGTGGTAATGGGCTCCGATGTGTTGCTCGTTATTTGGCTGAAACAAATCATCAACAATCATTCACCGTGGAAACGATGGAAGCAGACTTACCTGTCGCAAAGATGCCATCACTTGCTGCTGGTGTGGAAACGTACCAAGCACACATCGCACCAGTGAGTTTTGCAGCTAAAGATTTAGGTATGCACGTTAATAATGAAGCAGATACGTTAATTGACCAATCGATTGCTGAATTAGACACAGATTTGAAGTTTACTGCTGTTGCTGTACCTAATCCACATTTAATTGCATTTGTTGATGAGGAAACCATCAATGGTGATTACCTCGGTGAGTTAGGCCGTTATTTGAATAACAAAACTAATCCAGTTTTTCCAGATGGAGTGAATGTCAGTTTTGTACGTATTTTAGGAAAAAATCAAATTTTTGTACGGACTTTTGAACGTGGCGTTGGGTACACTAATGCCTGTGGGACAGCAATGTCAGCCTCAAGTTTGGTTAGTGTGTTATTGCATAGTGATCAAGTATCAAATAATACAAACATTTCAGTATGTAATCCAGGAGGAATGGTTAACACAGTAGTTCACCATTCCGTTTCAGAAGATGACTATATTGATTTAATTGGTAATGCGACTTTTGTTCGTACGGTTGAAATAAATCTTGAAGATGCATTAACATCGAATTTTGAACATGTTACAATTAATGAAACTAACGAACAAGCTGCGTATGAACAGTTTATTCAAACTTTACAAACTGCATAGTGTAAAATCAAAATGATTGGACGTAATTTAAATGTTACAAGGGGTCGTAAAAAGTTTTGATGCACTCAAAGGATTCGGATTCATCGAGGTTGAAGATGAGCCGGATATTTTTGTGCATTTCAGTGGAATTGAAGGATCAGGGCACAAAGAACTTGAGCCTGGCCAAAAAGTTGAATTAGTCGTCGTTGCCGGTGTGCGTGGACCTCAAGCAGCACATGTCCGCGTAATTACTGAAGAAGATGAGGAGGATAATAATGAACTTTGAAGAAAAGCCAATTGAATCCAAAACCGTCTATGCTGGTAAAATTATTGACGTTGAAGTGACCACGGTGGAATTACCCAATGGTAAAACAGCCACAAGGGACATTGTTCGTCATGTACCTGCTGTCGCTGTGTTAGCAATTACTGCTGATAATCAAATGATCTTGATGAAACAATGGCGGGCACCAATTGATGCACTGACGTTAGAAATTCCTGCTGGAAAACTTGATGAGCGAGACCAAGGTGATATGTTAGGAGCTATCAATCGTGAATTAAATGAAGAAACTCGTTATAGTGCGGGCAAAGTTTCTGAAATTAGTTCCTTCTACACTTCAATTGGATTTTCAGATGAATACATGACACTTTATTTAGCCAGAGAGTTATCACCGGTAACTACCGAATTACCACAAGATGAAGATGAAAATTTGGAACTAATTACAGTTTCACTCAAGCAAGCGTTGGAAATGGTTAAGTCTAAGGAAATTGTTGATCAAAAAACGATTATGGCAATTTATTATTGGGCAACTTTGCAACAAGGTGAGTAATTATGGCAGAAAATGAAAAGCCGTTATCGCGAGCAGAATACAAACGACAACAGCAAAATGAAGAAAATGAATTAAAAGAGCGCGATAAAAAACGCTTAAAAGCAGAACGCGATTATGCTGCAACGCATCCTCAGAATAATCCAGAACCAGAAGAGGCGCCAACTCGTTCCCGAAAAGGGAGAACTGTGCCTATTTCAGGTGAAGATAAATCGCGAAAAATGAAATCAAAATTAAATATTGCTATTGTTGGACTTGTCATTGCAATTGTGGCAGTTTACTTGGTTCTATTTTTTGTAGGATAATGGAGAATTGAAATGAAATATGGCGTAATTTGTGCAATGCCTGAAGAAATTAAAGAGTTAATTGATGCATTGGACTATAAACAAGAAATTGAATTAGGATCAAAAACTTACTACGAAGGTATGATTAGTAACCAGGCGGTAGTTCTGGTGGAATCTGGTATTGGTAAGGTTGAGGCTGGGATTACCACTGAACACTTAATTAGTGAATTTAATGCCGACGTTGTTATTAACTCTGGCTCAGCTGGTGGAATCGGTGAAGGTTTAAAAGTTGGCGATGTCGTTGTTTCGTCTGAAACGGCTTATCATGATGTTGATGTGACGGCCTTTGGTTATGTTTACGGCCAACTGCCTAGTCAACCAGCGACATTTAAAGCTTCTGAAAAATGGTCTCAAGCTATTATCGAAGCGGGCAAATCAACCGGTTTAAATGTTTTGTCTGGATTGATAGTTTCTGGAGATCAATTTGTAGCTAGCAGTGACAAGATTAATGAAATAAAAGCTAATTTTCCAACAGCACTTTCAAGTGAAATGGAAGGTGCAGCCGTCGGACAAGTAGCCAATGACCACGATGTACCATATGTCGTGGTACGGGCAATGTCTGACACAGGCGATGAAGATGCCAGTGTGTCGTTTGATGATTTCATCATTGATGCAGGCAAACGTTCAGCTAAAATGCTGTTAACGTTATTCGCAAATCAAAACAAGTAGAGGTATATAATGAAGCAAGTTTATTTAGACAATGCTGCGACGACACCCATGTCGTCCGAAGTGATTGATGTAATGGTTGATAAGATGCAAAATGTGTACGGTAATGCTTCTACTGGCTATGGTTTAGGTCGTGAAGCTAGTATGGTGATGGAAGTTGCTCGTCGGGCTTTAGCCAAGAGTATTAATGCCAAAGAAACTGAAATAATTTTTACAAGTGGTGGAACCGAAAGTGACAACACCGCAATTTTCCAGACGGCTCGTAGTCGTGCAAAGCTAGGCAAACATATCATTACGACGGCCATTGAACATGAAGCAATTTTGCAACCACTTGAAACATTAAAACAAGAAGCTTTTGAAGTTACTTATTTACCAGTTGATGAGCACGGTAATATTTCTATCGATGATTTTAAAAACGCTTTGCGTGATGATACAATTTTAGTATCCATCATGATGGGTAATAATGAAGTAGGTAGCCGGATGCCGATTCATGAAATTGGTGAAATCCTAAAAAATCATCAGGCCTGGTTTCACACAGATGCTGTGCAAACGTATGGCTTGTTGGATATCGATGTAAAAGCTGATCATATTGATATGTTGTCAACCTCAGCACATAAGATTAATGGACCTAAAATGATGGGCTTTTTATATAAAAGCAATCAGACAAATTTTCCTAGTTTTATCCAAGGTGGAGAACAAGAAACGAAGAGACGTGCTGGAACCGAAAATGTACCCGGCATTGCAGCATTTCAAAAGGCAGTGGAGGCACTTACCTCAGAAACAAAAGCTGCTCGACAAACAAAGTATTTTGGCTTTAAACAACAAATTATTAATGGATTGAAAGCTAACGATGTGAACTTTGAAATTAATGGTGAATTAAATGAAAATAGTTTAAATCATGTTTTCAATATTTGGATTCCAGGGATTTCGACCTACATTATGCAAACCAATTTGGATTTAGCTGGCTTTGCTGTCTCTGGAGGATCAGCATGTACGGCTGGTAGTCTTGAACCATCACACGTTTTGACCGCGATGTTTGGTGAAGATAGTCAGCGTATTAGTGAGTCCATCCGCATTAGTTTCGGTCGCTATACAACGGAACAAGAAATTACAGACTTCATTGAAGCTTTAAGTTCAATTTATCAGCGCTTAACAAAATAGACGAGGTGGTTGGGGAAATGGCATTTGAAAAAGCAATTAAACTTCCAGGAGATACGGATACTTATTCAATTAGTTCAGAAATAAAAAGTTATGCATTACGTGATTTGGGCTTTGCAATTTCCAAACGTGGAACGTATTCATATGAAGCGCCATTGGACCAAAAGTCACCATTTACACCTGCAGCACGCTTGAAAATATCGGTTAGCCCTGAGTTGGATGGATTCAAAATGAATACTGTCAATCAGAGTGGTACAATGGCTGTTAATATTTTTACTCATGCTAGAGCTGCTGAGTTTACGGAGCAACTTCATTTTATTTTAAACGGCATGATTGACCGTGGCATTTTTGTTAAAAGCTAATCCTCTAAGTAATATAGAACGAAAAAATGGTACTCACTGAAATAATTTCAGGAGTACCATTTTTAGTAACTATTGTTCCTTGATGATGCCAGCCATATTGTTGTAAATTCTTTCAATATCAGCAGACGTCCCACGTAGCTCATAATCATCAATGACGGGAGCGTCAAATTTCTTGGAATATCGACGGGCGGTTAAACAATATTGTTCATTAAAATTCATATTGCCGCTACCAACAATTCCAATGCAGAGCCTAGAGTTATTATGGAAGGCGATGTATTCACCAAGTGAATTTGTCATCAACTCTTTAACACCAGAATCGATACCATTACCACCATCTAAATAGGTAGGGACGAATGCAAAAAATTTCTCTTGCTCGTCCTCAAAGTCGGTTTGATCGGTTATTTCACGCAGTTTAACAAGTGGTTTATCGGAGTTAATTGCATTTTGTTGATTGGAGTAACGACAAAGACGATCTAAAAATGATTGCGTATTTCCTTCGATAGAAATATATAGAATATAGATTTCTTTCAAGTTGTTACCTCTTCTTTCTTCCCAACATGTATAATAATACATTACTTCATGATTTTAAAAAAGTAAACGAAATCAACTATTTATATTTATTATATTCTGATAGGAGATAGATTACCATACTCTCAAGGGTTTTTAATTTAAAAAAATGTAAAAAGTTCGGAACTGTTTATAATTTGTTATTGATTGATAATTTTAGGTTAATTAAATGTTTAATAAAAAGTGTTAATAGATGAACAATACTAGGGTTTGTGTTATTATTTTAAGTACTGGATTATTACGACCTTCAACTCGTGGATTTTTCCAGAATCTATATGAATGATGGTGATGAAATGACAGATCACAGTAAAACTCGTGTTGTAGTCGGCATGAGTGGCGGCGTCGATTCATCTGTTGTAGCTTTGCTGCTTAAGCAGCAAGGCTATGATGTGGTTGGTGTGTTCATGAAAAATTGGGACGACACTGACGAGAATGGCGTTTGCACGGCTACGGAAGATTACAAGGATGTGGCAAAGGTTGCTGCGAAAATTGGTATTCCATACTACTCAGTTAATTTTGAGAAAGAGTATTGGGATCGTGTATTCTCATATTTTCTTGATGAGTACAAAAAAGATCGCACTCCTAACCCAGACGTTGTTTGTAACAAGGAGATTAAGTTTAAGGCCTTTGTTGAGTACGCTCAGCAATTAGGTGCGGACTATATCGCAACTGGGCACTATGCTGATTTAGAGCGTGACGAGAATGGTAACATGCATTTAATGCGTGCCACCGATCAGAACAAGGATCAGACATATTTCCTCAGTCAACTTGGACATGATCAACTTGACAAGGTAATGTTCCCATTAGCTAAATTGACTAAGCCGGAAGTGCGTGAAATCGCCACTAAGGCTGGATTAGCCACAGCTGACAAGAAAGATTCCGTTGGGATTTGCTTCATCGGTGAGAAGGGTCACTTCCGTGATTTCTTGAGTACCTTTATTCCTGCTAAGCCAGGTGATATGGTAACACTCGATGGTGAAGTTAAGGGCCAACACGCTGGTTTAATGTACTATACTATTGGCCAACGTAAAGGTCTTGGTATTGGCGGAGGCGGCGAGAATAACGATCCTTGGTTTGTAATTGGTAAAGATCAAACTAAGAACGTCCTCTATGTCGGTCAAGGCTACCATAACGAAAAGCTCTATGCGACTCACTTGTCAGCTAGTGATATTCACTGGGTTGATGGTGATGATACCAAGAACGGCGAGTCATTTGATTGTACAGCTAAGTTCCGCTATCGTCAGCAAGATGTCGGTGTATCCGTCAAAGTTGCAGACGATGGTAGCGAAGTAACTGTGAAGTTTGATGATCCAGCTCGTGCCATTACCCCAGGACAAGCCGTTGTCTTTTATGATGGTGATGAGTGCCTCGGTAGTGCAATCATTGATGTAGCTTACAATGAAGCAAAAACACTTCAATATGTCTAATGAAATTCAAATAAGACTAGAATCAGATTATTGATTCTAGTTTTTTTAATATAAAAAATATGTAAACAGTTGAAGTTTGACGGTATAATTGGGATAATGAAGTATTGAAATTAAACATAGGTGAAAAATGACAAAGTTATATTTTATTAGACATGGAAAAACTGAATGGAACCTCGAATCAAGATACCAGGGAATGCATGGAGACTCGCCATTATTACCACAGAGTTATGCTGAAATAAAATTATTAGCTAAATCGCTAAAAGGAATTCCATTTTCACGGTTATATGCAAGTCCCATTAAGCGTGCAAGAATAACGGCATTTGAATTAGTGGCCGATTTGAAGCAGCCCATTAGAGTTAGTTTAATGAATGAATTGGCTGAATTTAACTTGGGTAAAATGGAAGGAATGCTATTTTCTGAAGTTGAGCAACAATATCCGGTGGAATTTGATGCGTTTAGAAATCATCCAGATCAATATGATCCGACTGCAATTGGAGCAGAATCATTTCCGGCATTGATTCAACGATTTAATCACGGAATTCATGAAATTTTACAAACTGCAGCAGATGACGAAAACATTTTGTTAGTTTCACACGGGGCAGCGCTGAATGCAGCATTGAATGGAATTGTCGGAGTACCTCTTGCTCACTTACGAGATCGCGGTGGCTTAAGTAATACCTCGACTACAGTTCTTGAAACGAAAAATCATGGTCAAGATTTTAAAATTATCAGTTGGAATCAAACTGACTATTTGCATAAAGAGAAAGATTTGACAGACACAATTTAGGGGTGGAAGATGATGGACAATCAATCAAAGGGTCAACGAGAAAAGATGAAGGAACAGTCTGAACAGCTGATTTCAAAATTAGTTGCGGCAATTGATCAGCATCCAGATAAGGTTCAAAACTACTATGATTTGGGCTCACTATTAACTAAATTGAATAGCCATGAACAAGCGGAAGAACTGTTCATGAAGGCGTTAGGGTTGTTCGAAAATGATACTAAATCTACTAATTTGCTTAAGTATGGTTTAGGGAATTTATACTACGAACGTGGTAACTATGATGAAGCGATTAAAGAATATAACCAAATTGAAAATCCAAAACTAAAAGCCGATGCTTATTTAATGTTGGCACAAAGCTTGGTTCAAAAACATGATTATAAACGTGCCTTGGCATATGGGATTACGGCTCATGATTTACGTAAGCAAGATCCAGAAATCAATGAAGTGTTGGGGGATGCATTTTTAGCACTGGGTGATTTTAGACAGGCCAAAGCCTATTATGATGACATTTTAGAACACCATCCTGGTCGTGCTGAAACACAGTTTAATCGTGGCTTGGTTGCAATGGTGTTGGGTGAAGAATATCATGATTATTTGGCACAAGCTAAACAACTTGACCCTGACTATTATGCTAGAAGCGAACAAAAAATCGCAGATATTGAAAAGACACTACAAGATAGTAATAAATAATTAAAAGAGGAGAAACGCGAAATGGACAATTCAATGAATTTATTTGAAAATCCGAGTGAATCTTCTTTTTTTGTGGGCAAAGTTGAAGCTACCTTTTTTGCCAGTCAAGATAATTTTTACAAGGTATTGTTAGTTAAAGTTGAAGAGACAAGTTTTGATTGGCATGACGGTGAGGTGGTTGTCACTGGAAACTTTGGTGAAATTAATGAAGAAACATCTTACAGATTTGAAGGCAAGCTGGTGGATCATCCTAAATATGGCCAACAATTTCAGTCTAGTAATTATCACAGCATGCAACCAACGACTGCAGAAGGTTTAATTACCTTTCTATCTGGCGACCAGTTCAAAGGTGTTGGAAAGAAAACTGCCGAAAAAATTGTTGATGCACTTGGAGTAGGTGCAATTGATAAAATTGTTAATGATCCAGATGCTCTGACTGGCTTAAACTTAAAGCCTGCCATTGTAAAAACTCTCATTGATAATCTGGCTGCTTCAAGAGGAATGGATCAAATAATCATTGGATTAAATGATTTTGGCTTTGGGAGTTCGCTAGCTACATCAATTTTTGAAAAGTACCGTGATGAGACATTAATGAGAATTGAAAAAAATCCTTATCAATTAGCTAGGGACATTGAGGGAGTTAGTTTTAAAAAAGCTGATCAAGTTGCTGAGAAGCTGCAAATTCCTGCTGATGATACTCGAAGAATTGATGCGGGTGTATTGCAAGTCTTAGATGATGTGACGATGCAAACGGGCGATACATATACAATGGCTAAGCCGTTACTCACACAAACCGTTCAATTGTTAGAAGAAAGTCGGAATGTCAGAATTAATCCCAAACAAGTGGCTGATAGGCTGGTTGCATTGGCAAGTTCTAACCAAATTGTTGCGCAAGATAATCGAATTTATCCAACTAATTTATTTAATGCTGAATGGCAAATTGCTGAACATTTGCATCGGCTGAATAGTGATGAAGATGTCTTGTCTGATGATAGTAAAATCGAAAAGACCATTTTAAAAATCATGAAACGCAATGATATCGAGTATGATGAGTCTCAAAAGCAGGCCATAACGCAAGCGTTAAAATCGCGTATCTTCCTATTAACTGGTGGACCTGGTACTGGAAAAACCACAATTATTCAAGGTATTGTGACTGCATTTGCAGAGTTACATCAGTACTCTTTAGATATCAATGCGTATAAAGATACGCCATTTCCAATTTTACTTGCCGCACCCACTGGTCGTGCTGCCAAACGAATGAGTGAAACGACGGGATTACCTGCCAGTACCATTCATCGGCTACTTGGTTTGACTGGACGTGAAGAATCAAACGATATTAACGTGCATGATTTAAACGGATCATTATTGATCGTAGATGAGTTATCTATGGTAGACATTTCACTATTTAAAATGTTATTAGCCGCAATTCCAAGTACGATGCAAATCATTCTTGTAGGAGATAAGGATCAATTACCTTCTGTTGGACCGGGTCAAATATTCCATGATTTACTGGATTTTTCTAAATTACCAAAGGTTGAATTGTCCAATATTTATCGACAGTCTGAAGAATCATCGATTATTCCATTGGCACATGCTATTAAATTAGGTGAGGTTCCAAATGACTTAACAAAACAATTTAAGGACAGATCGTTTATTCCATGTCGAACAGATCAAGTTTCTGAAGTTATTCAACAAATTGTTGAAAGGGCAAAAACACGTGAATATTCCAAAATGCAAGTTCAGATATTGGCACCAATGTATCGAGGAAGTGCCGGTATCAATCGCTTAAATTCAATTGCACAAAATATTTTTAATCAAATTAAAAATGAAAAAACTAAGTCAGTTGAATATCGGGGTGAAGAATTCCGGATTGGAGATAAAGTTCTCCACTTAGTAAACAGCCCTGAAAATAATGTGTTCAATGGTGATATTGGGACAATCGTCAGTATAGATTTGGGTGTACCTCAAGAAAAAGGGCCAAAAACAGATCGAATGGTGATTGAATTTGATCAAAATGAAGTGACTTATACCAGAAATGAATGGCAACGATTAACATTGGCGTACAGTATTTCAATTCATAAATCACAGGGTAGCCAATTTGAAATGGTCATCTTACCAATGGTTTCACAATATAGTCGTATGCTACAACGAAATTTGTTGTATACAGCAATAACGCGAGCTAAAAGCAAACTGGTGCTAATTGGCGAACCGCGAGCTTTTGCTCAAGCAATTAAAAATGAGGCAGTAAATCGTAAAACTACCTTACTGATGAGGCTAGAGGAAATCTTCAATGGTTCGGTCATGCAGCCAATGATTGTCAAACCAACAGAAGATGTGCCTAAAACACAAACAACAACTGAAACTAATGAGCCAGATAACGAGTCAGAAAAGAAATCATATATCTTAACCATTAACTCGATAGAAAATGGTCAGATTGATCCAATGATTGGAATGAGCGGAATCAAACCTAAAGACTTTGTTGAGTCACAATAAATAGTAATAGAAACTTGCAAGCGGTGTGAATTGTTGCGATAATAAATCGAATAGAAAAATTGAAGGAGAGCCCACAAATGGTACAACAAATGAAAAATGCAGAAAATGTCAGAATTTTCGCTTTAAGTTCAAACAAACCTCTATCGGAAGATGTTGCTAAATCGCTTGGACTACCTTTGGGTGACTCCACCCTGAAACAGTTTGCGGATGGAGAAATTCAAATTACGATTGATGAGAGTATTCGTGGGTGTGAAGTCTATGTAATTCAATCGATTTCAGATCCTGTTAATACTAACTTGATGGAACTTTTGATTATGGTAGACGCTTTACGTAGAGCAAGTGCCAAAACAATTAACGTGGTGATTCCATATTATGGATATGCACGTCAAGACCGGAAAGCACGTTCTCGTGAACCGATTACCGCTAAATTAATCGCCAGCATGCTTGAAATGGATCGCGTTGACCGGGTAGTTGCATTAGATTTGCATGCTGCTCAGGTTCAAGGATTTTTCAATGTGCCAGTTGATCACTTGCTAGCAGCACCATTATTGGCAAATTACTTCTACAGTCAAGATATTCTTAAAAACATCGTGGTTGTCGCCCCTGATCATGCAGGAGTTACCAGAGCACGTAAATTAGCTGAAATCTTAAAAGCACCAATCGCAATTATCGATAATCGGAGTCCTGAAGAAATTGAGCGGTTAAATGAATCAGTTCCGGAATACGTAATTGGGGATGTGAAAGGGAAAACCGCAATTTTAGTAGATGATATTGTTGACACAGGGGTTCGAATGTCTGTCTCTGCCACGGCATTAAAGAATTTCGGAGCAGATAAAGTGTATGCGTGTGCGACACACGCCGTGTTCTCAAATTCGGCAATGAAAAAGATTGATGAATCATCAATTGAAAAAATGATTGTCACTGATTCAATTGATTTGCCTGAAGAAAAGAAGGGTGCTAAACTGGTCCAATTATCTGTCGGACCTTTATTAGCACAAGCTATTAGACATATTCATAATAATGAACCGGTGGATGCATTATTTATTAGTTCAGATAATAAAAACGCTCAGATTTAGGTGTAAGATGCATTAACAAAGAGGGAATGAGAATATGACAGAATTTAACTTAGAAGATAGCAGAAAACAACTAGAAATTGCTGTTAAAGAGTTCTTAGACCAGGCAGATTTTGCCAAAGACGCATTAGTTGTTTTAGGTTCAAGTACCAGTGAAATACATGGGAAAACAATCGGTAAAGATTCGTCAATTGAAGTGGGAAGAATGGTTATCGATGTTATTTTACCTGCCTTACAAGCAAGAGGATTACATTTAGCCGTTCAAGGATGTCAACATTTGAACAGAGCGCTTTTGATGGAACGTAGTGAAGCTGAAAAACGAGGATATGAAGAAGTTCTCGTGGTGCCCGCAATTCATGCAGGTGGAGCAACCCAAGTTGCCGCATATGAAAGGTTTGCTGATTCCGTTGAAGTGGAGCATATCGTCGCAGCTGGTGGAATTGATATCGGTGACACCGCGATTGGACAGCATGTTAAGTTTGTTCAGATTCCGTTGAGAACCTCTGTAACTGAAATAGGATTCGCACATATCACATATTTAACAAGTCGTCCCAAGTTAATTGGTGGCGAACGAGCACAATATGTTTGGAAACCAATAGATTAATATTAATCATAACCGCCCGTAAAACGGGTGGTTTGTTCATGGGCTATAAGCCCTATGTACTTGCCAGCGTCTCAAGGCGCT
>NZ_BJEB01000065.1 GCF_005405445.1 Paucilactobacillus nenjiangensis | reverse complement strand
TTCATACTAGTAATTATAGCACTTTTTATTAACACCATCTACAATAGCCCTTCGGGCAATAAAAAAGAGCAATCCATTACGTCCTTGAAAGAACGTGTTTCCTTGCTCCGTTCCAAAAAAAGCCTCAAATTAACGAGACTCTCTAACTGGGTTCTCCTTCAAGATTTTATTTAATATCACAATCAAGATAAACGTCATCAACGCATATCCAAAAGCAATTAAACTGATATTCTTTAAGCCAATAATTCCAAGTAGGGCAGCGGCCGTCGCTGATCCCAAAGAAATTCCAAAATTAAAAAAAATTGAGCTCAAGGAGGAGGCCAATACTAATGATTGTGGATAGTCTTTTTCAGCTACCCCCAAAAAATGCACTTGCATCGGTGCCCCTAACAAGGCCGTTACTACACCGACTATCAATAATACGGCTAGCCCGGTAACTTTATAATTGAGCGCTAGTGGCATCACCAACAGTAGGGCCATTTCCAAAATAAAAATCTGTGGCATTTTGGATATTCCACTTTTATCCGCGATGCGCCCGGATAATTGGTTACCAACGATACTAGTAATCCCCAAGGCAAACAGTAGTATATTCAACATTCCTAAACTGAATCCCAAAGCGTCGGTCAAAAGTGGCCGAATATATGTATAGTAGCCATACATCGCCGCCGCAGAACCTAAAATAGCGAAGACCCCAACGTAAATCCGTGAGTCTTTCAATAATGTCAGTTGGCCCAGCAAGGTACTCTTCACCTGCTTGGTATCACGCGGCAGAATAAAAATGAGGGCAACAAACGTCAAAATTGCCACCACTGACACGACCCAAAAAGCATTCCGCCAACCATAGTTAGTACTAATGGTCGTTCCAATTGGCACGCCAATAATTGAAGCAATACTGAATCCAGAATATAACCATGAAATTAAACCGGCTCGCTTATCCATGGGTGCGATGGTCGTTGCAAACGTCATAATCAATGAAATAATTGATCCGGCTACCATAGCCGTCATCACCCGCGAAGCAATCAAAATCGCATAATTGGAAGCCACTGCGCCGAGGGTATTCCCAACAATGAAAACAACCATCAGCGTCATCAAAACTTTAAACCGATTATACTGACTGGTAAAAATCGTGATAAATGGGGTACTAATTGCATATACCAGCGCGAAAGCGGTCACCAGATATCCCACCACAGCGATGGAGATGCCAAATGATTTGGCAATATCAGAAATCACCCCTACGACCATAAATTCATTACAACCTAACATAAAAGCCGTCAACACAAAAACGACGACCTGTAATCTATACTTTGTCACCTTTTTCCTTCTCCTTTAAAAATATAATTGTGAGAAAATCCACAATAGTCATGATTTGACAAATTTTGAGCAAAAATCAAACTAGACTGTTATAATGAAAACGGATACATTTTAGTTATTATTGAAATAATTTATCGACTGAGCTTTCTCTCTTCTGTTACTACGATACAGTATTTTAACTGCAAATCAAACATTTGTTTTTTCAAACTTTTCCCGCTGTTATTTTTACAATTGAGGTGTCACGATGGAGAAATTTGTTTCTATTCCAGCAATTGAATCGAGCCTACACATTTTCGGTGGTCATATCCGGACTGTGCCCGGTGGTTGGTCGTTTTTCGAACAAAAACACCAAGCATTTGAATTAATGTGTATTATTGAAGGTCATCAAACGACTGTGATTGGTGACCACCAGTTAACCTATGGGCCTGGCGATGCACTCTTTATTTCACCAGGTACTTTGCACAACAATTACAATTCTAGTAAGTCTGAGAAGATGACTTACATCTGTTTCCACTTTAATATTGAAAGCTTACAACTAAAATCTGAAATCATTAGCTACATCGCTAATGACGTTATCCACGCCACTAATCAAATTGCCCAAATTGCTATTAAAACGGCTAAAGAAATGATTGTTTTGAGTGATGCCAACGATGTTTCTCTGGTAGAAAAGAAGCTCAAAATTCAAATTGAATTTCTACAATTTCTTGGTAGTTTGCTTTCGCTTCTACCTGAATATAAGAACCAACAACGCTCCAAATACAGCGAACGTGAAGCTCAGGTTGCCCGTTCAATTGCAATGTCAATCGAGACAGCAGTTGAAAACGCCAATACTGATGGCCTAAATTTTGGAGGAATTTGTAAGACCCACAACATCAGTTCCGGTTATGGTCACCGTGTGTTCAAAAAAGTTTATGGTATTACCCCGTTGCATTTGATTGAAGAACAAAAATACCGGAAAGCTAAGTTATTATTGGGGACACCAGAATACTCAATTGAGCAAATTTCTTATATGATTGGCGCTCCAGATCAGTCCAGTTTCAGTAAACAATTTAAGAAATGGTCTGGACTCACCCCTAGTAAATATCAGCAACAAATCAATCATAAACGCAAGGTAAGCTCCCTTAAAGAAAGCGGCTATTTCGAATAGACCGCTTTTTATTTTGCCCAAGTCATCAGGTTACAATTTGACAAATTTCTGTTATCAAATACTCTTTTATATATTCTGAAAGCGGATACAATATAAATATAATCATTTGTTGGTTCAGTTTACCAACTAATCGTTATCTATTTCACACATTTTGAAGGGAGTTTCAATTATGGCCTCAAATCCTCAAAGTTCATCTACAGATGAATTCGCCAAGCTAACTTGGCGTGAGCGAATCAGTTACGGTGCTGGTGATCTGGCGCAAAACTTGATTTTTGGTACTATCGGTTCCATGTTGCTATTTTATTTAACCACTGTGTACGGTATTTCAGCTGCTGCCGGTGCAACAATCTTCTTGGTAGTTCGTTGGGTTAACGTTTTCTGGGATCCATGGGTTGGTGCAGTTATTGATAAGCATGACTTCAAGAGCGGAAAATATCGCCCTTACCTCGTCTATGCTGGTGTACCGCTAACTATATTCTCAGCAATGCTATTCTTACCAATCGACGCTGTTCGTGGTAACATCGCCTATGCATTTATTGCATACTTGGTTACTGCTTTAACTTATTCATTAGTTAATATTCCTTACGGTGCTTTAAACGCATCTTTAACTCGTGATAATGACGAAGTTTCTACCTTAACCACAGTTCGTATGACAGAGGCAAACATTGGTAACTTATTAGTTTACACATTCTTGCCATTATTCGTACAACTTGCTTCTCCAGACAAACAATCCAAGGACATTGGGTTCTTCGGACTTCATATGAACTTGGGAGATTACACCTCACCTAAAGCGGGAACTGCCTACTTTACAGTGATGGCCATCTACATGGTAATCGGATTTGCAATGTTAATGTTTACCTACTTTGGTATTCACGAACGAGTACTTCCTACAAAGGCAGAATCTGATAACGTTAAATATTCCGATTTGTTTGCGGAATTAAAACGTAACCGTCCACTCTTAATTCTGGGACTATTCTTCTTAATCGGATTTACTTTCATGTTCTTTGGAAACACTGTATGGCCTTTCTACATGCAATACAGTGTTGGACACTCAGAATGGATTTCATCAATTAACTTGATTGGCTCGATTCCTGGGATTTTCCTTGTCTTCTTATGGCCAATCGTTCGTAAACGAATTGGTAAAAAACAATTCTTCTATATTTTCCTAACCCTCTTTATTATCGGTACATTAATTCTTTATGCATGGTCATTACCTGCCTTTAAAGATAGTGTTGCCCTTGGTTACATTGGTCGTTTCTTACAACAATGGGGTATCACTGCTGCAACTGGCTACATGTGGTCATTGGTTCCTGAAGTTGTTTCTTATGGTGAATACAAATCTAAGAAACGTGTTGCCGGTATCATCAATGCTTTAATGGGACTCTTCTTCAAGATTGGTCTTGCTTTAGGTGGTATCATTCCAGGCTATATTAACGCTGCTACTCACTTTGATGGTACTGCTAAAACTCAAAGTGCCGGTGCCTTGATGGGTATCCAAATCTCAATGATCTGGTTGCCAGTTATTCTTGCCGTAGTTGCTATGTTCATCATGAGTCGTTACCCACTAAGTGATAATGATGTTAAGAAAATTAATCTTGAAATTGACCAACGTAAAAAAGCTGGTAATTTATAAAATAATTGTTTAGAAAGGAATTTTAAACATGAAACTTACTAATCCCGTGCTTCCCGGTTTTAACGCTGATCCAAGTATGATTCGCGTTGGAGACACTTATTATATTGCTAATTCTACTTTCGAATGGTTCCCCGGCGTTCGTTTACACGAATCAAAAGATATGGTTCATTGGAACCTGCTCCCCTCACCACTATCAACCACCACACTGTTAGACATGAAAGGTAATCCTTCCTCAGGCGGTATTTGGGCTCCAGATTTGTCATATGCAGATGGTAAATTTTGGCTAATTTATACTGATGTTAAAATTACCGAAGGCGCTTTTAAAGATATGACCAATTATTTAACTACTGCCACCGACATTCGTGGTCCTTGGTCAGATCCAATTAAAGTCAATGGTGTTGGTTTTGATGCCTCACTATTCCATGACACCGATGGTAAAAAATATTTAGTTCAACAAACTTGGGATCACCGTGAATATCATCATCCATTTGATGGAATTACTTTGACGGAATTTGATACTTCTACCATGAAGCTCAAACCACACACTGCCCGGACCATCTATGATGGCACCGACGTTAAACTGGTCGAAGGTCCTCATCTTTACAATATTAAGGGTCAATACTACCTATTTGCTGCTGAAGGCGGAACAGTCTTCACCCATCAAGAAGTCGTTGCGCGTTCAAAGACACTTGACCCACACTCATTTGAAACTGAACCCGATGGGCCATTCATCACCAACCTTGATACTCCAGGATTCTATTTACAAAAACAAGGCCATGGTGCCTTAGTTGATACCCCAGGCGGCGAATGGTATTACGCTTCACTTGTCTCACGTCCTTGGAATCACCCTAACGAATCATCAACCGATCCACGTGGTTGGAGTACATTAGGTCGTGAAACCTCAATTCAAAAAGTGGAATGGGATGATCAAGATTGGCCTCGTGTCGTTGGTGGTCATGGTGGTCAAGTTGAAGTCGAAGCCCCTAAAGATGCCATTTTGACTGACGCTCCATTGAACCATTCTCGTCACGATAACTTTGATAAACCAGCACTTGATATTGATTGGAATACTCTCCGCATTCCTTTCACTGCAACAATGGGTTCATACGGCAATGGTGAATTAAAGCTGATTGGTCGCGGTTCACTGGCCGGTACCTTCGATACTTCACTGATTGCATCACGTTGGCAAGCCTTTAATTTTGATGCTGAGACTAAGGTTAAATTCGATCCTTATACTTACCAACAAATGGCTGGCTTAACTAACTTTTATAACGATAAGCACTGGTCATGGATTTACATCACTTGGGATGAAAACAAGGGTGCAGTCATTGAGGTTGCTCAAAACGACAACAATAACTACACTTCATTCCTCAAAGATGACGCCGTCAAGATTCCAGACGGGACAGATTACGTCTGGTTCAAAACCAAGGTTCGCAAACAATCATATACTTATGAATATTCATTTGATGGTGAACTTTGGAATGAAATTCCAGTTGAACTTGATGCAGCAATCCTTTCAGATGACTATGTCTTGCGAAACTATGGTGGCTTTTTCACCGGTGCCTTTGTCGGACTCGCTGCTGTTGACTATTCTGGTTACGAAGAAGCTGCAACCTTCGACTACTTCGATTACACCGAATTCGATGATTAACATCTTCAAAACAATCTAAAATTTCACATTAAATCCCAACAACCAACTTACAATTAATGATCATGCAGACTTCGGTTTAACTGCATGATCATTTTTATGTGAACAATTCCCGTATTTTGTCTTATTACAATTATGTAACTAATCTGTTTCTTTTTAACTTTTTATTAAGAAATAGTTATAATAAAAGACAGCTAAGAGAGAAAAGAGGTTTTTGGTATGAGTTCATCTTATTCAGTACGTCGATCTGTTGTTTTAGCACTATTGGTTGCAGTCACGGTGGTTGTAGCTCGTGTTTTCTTGATTCCCGTACCAATGACACATGGCAACGTTAATTTATGCGATGCCGGTATTATTATTGCTGCGCTAATGTATGGTAAACGTGGCGGCTTAATCGTTGGCGGTTTAAGCGGTTTCTTACTAGATTTAATTTCAGGTTATGCTCAATATATGGTCTTTTCACTCATTGTGCACGGCCTTGAGGGCTTGATTGTTGGTTGGCTTGGTTACAACAAGGGACGCAAAGCTCAAATTCTGGCGCTAATCGCCGGAATTGTGGTCATGGTCCTTGGTTACTTTATTACCGATGCCATCTTATACAAGCCCGTTGCTGGATTGGCCGGAATTCCAACTAATTCCATTCAAGGTGTCGTGGGCGCCGTGATTGGCTATCCTTTAGCCTTAAAATTAAAACAAACACTAAAAGTGTAGTTCCCTTCAGAAAGGAAACATCATGCAAAATATACAACTAGAACATCCATTTTTAGTTGCTCAAGATTTATCTGCCATTGGCAGTTTGTCGTTAAGCGTCGCAAATCCAATTTTGGCTGCTTTCGGTTCACCATTAGCAGTTTTACCAACAAGTTTGTTATCTACACAAACGGAAGGCTTTGACACACCGGCTAAATTGCCAGCGGATGGTTGGCTTGAGTCAACTTTTAAACATTGGCAACAACAAAATATTCAACTGTCAGGGGCTTTAATTGGCTACTTAGGTACGGGCGAATTAGTCACACAGCTCAGTAATTACCTTGCTGGCCAGCACCTACCGTTGGTCGTCGTTGATCCTGTCATGGCTGATCAAAGCGAATTGTACCCAGGTTTGCCAAAACGATATTCCGTATCAATGAAGACCCTACTGCAGTATGCAGATGTGATCGTCCCCAATACCACCGAAGCTCAACTATTATCAGGGATTACTATTGGTGATAACCCAACTGAAAATGAACAAACTATTTTATTGAAATCACTAGAACAACTAATGCCAAAGGACTCCCACGCAATCATTACCGATGTAAGAGTCGGTGCTCAAACGGGTTGTGTCTGGCTAGAAGATGGCAAAATCATCTATTATAGTTGTCCAATTATTAATGGCCATTTTTTTGGCAGTGGTGATGTTTTTGCTGCCCTATTGGCTGGATTTTTGCTTCACGAAGAATCACTCGGTGATGCCATTCGCATGGCGACAGATGGGACTTATGAAACTCTCAAACACACGGCCGCGGCGGAAACCGAACTGCGTTTTGGTCTCAACATTAGTACCTTATTAGGTAAAATCAGTAATTACGCACAAACTGGCGAATTTTAAAGTTAACATTCGTTTTTTATTCATCAATTTTTAATTTGTGACCGGTTTCATTCGTGTTTTCCATCAATAAGCTTGTCACTCGTCAGTTCCAGTGTTAGTATTTTATTACAAATTAAATCGCAACTGCCTATATAATGCCGTAATATGGTCGGCGAGTCTCTACCCGAAGCCGTAAACTTCGGACTATACGCATTGATTAAGTTGTGACAAAGACCGGTAACAATCGAGGATTAACAATAAAATGTTGACGCAGCACAGCTGCAAAACATTTTGAGTTAAACGTAGATTGTTGGTTTTTGGAACACAATTAATCAAATGAAGTTCGTATACAGAGATTGAGGTTCCCCACCTCGGTCTCTTTTTGTATTCTTGAGACTAATTAGACTAGGTGGTTAGCACAGGAGGATTATTGTGAAGGAAGCCAGTACGTTAAATTCACCAACGCAATCAGAAAATGTCTCGAATTGGAAAGCTGCTATTTTAGGAATTCAACATTTGTTAGCTATGTATTCTGGTGATATCTTAGTACCAATTTTGATTGGTTCGATGTTGCACTTCAATGCCGACCAAATGACTTATCTCGTCTCTGCCGATATTTTTATGTGTGGAATCGCGACCTTACTACAATTGCGGACGACCCCATTAACCGGGATTGGCTTACCAGTTGTGCTTGGATGTGCAGTGCAAGCAGTGGCTCCACTGGCTTCAATCGGTGGCAAGCTTGGTATTACCTATATGTACGGTGCCATCATCGCTGCTGGAATTTTCGTTTTCTTAATTGCTGGCCTCTTTGCGCGTTTGAAATATCTTTTTCCTCCCGTTGTCACAGGCTCATTAATTACTATTATTGGTTTTACTTTGGTGCCAGTTGGTTTTCAAAATTGGGGCGGCGGCGATTTAACTGCCAAATCATTTGGTAATTCTAATAATTTAATTATCGGTTTGGTTACGATGGTCATTATCATTGGAATTAGCGCTTTTGCCAAAGGTTTTATCAAAGCCATTGCCATTTTAATTGGAATCTTAGCTGGTTCATTTTTGGCAGGAGCGATGGGTGTTATTTCACTTGATCCGGTCTCTCAAGCTTCTTGGTTCCACCTCCCTCAATTCTTTTATTTTGGAGTACCCAAATTCAACGCTTCTTCAATGGTCACGATGATGTTAGTTTCAATCACGACCATGATTGAATCAACCGGTGTCTATTTCGCATTAAGTGATGTCACTGGTCAAAAATTAGGGACTAATGATTTGAAGAAAGGTTACCGTGCTGAAGGAATTGCCGCCATTTTAGGTGGACTCTTCAACACTTTCCCCTACTCAACTTTTTCTCAAAACGTTGGTGTCTTAAAACTGTCCGGTGTAAAAACTCGAAAACCAGTTTATTTTGCCGCATTCTTCCTAATTGTCCTTGGACTTTTACCTAAAATTGGTGCCTTAGCAACAATTATCCCTAGTGCTGTCCTTGGTGGCGCAATGGTCGTTATGTTTGGCATGGTTGGCGTACAAGGAATGCAAATCCTTCATAAAGTTGATTTCTCTAAGAGTAGTAATTTGCTAATTGCTTCAATGTCGATTGGCTTAGGAATTGGCGTTAATACTTACCCTCAAATCTTCCAACACTTGGGTACTGAACTACAAATTATGTTAAGCAATGGTGTGGTCGTTGGTAGCGTAACCGCTGTCGTTCTTAACTTAATTTTGAATCGTAAAGAATTAAAAGATCAAGAGTTCTAATTACAAAATTCAATCCTCATAGTAGTCAATTACGACTATTATGAGGATTATTTTATTGCATATTTTTGATGATAGTTGCGATAGATGCTTTGAATTGAATAATTTCTTGTTCATTCATGCCTGCAAACATTCGTAGTTCTAGGTTGGTCATATCGCGTTCAAACTCAGATTGATGTTGTTTAAAATCATTAATGATTCGTGGTTGCAAAATAATTTGTTTAGCTCGCGAATCTTTCGGTGATTTTTCTAAACGAATTGCGTCTTTTTCGACGAGCCGTTTAATAATGCCATTGATTGTTGGTCGACTCAGTCTAAATTCAGTATCCAAATCATTTTGCTGAATTGTCTCATCGCGGTGATCAAATAAATACATGACGACTGACATTTGTGTGCTGGTAAACCCAGCTTCTTGTGCCATCAAATGTTTATCAAGTTCTTTTTCAATTAGGGTATTCAAAATTTTGATTTGCGGTGAAAAGAATTTTTTATCCATTTTAAACTCCAATTTATCCTGTAATTTCAGCAGCCGTGTTATTTCTAAGCGTAAATGCCATTAAGAAGCAAAGCAATGAAAATCCTGTGACGACCATGAAAGTCCACTGATACCCAGTAGCTGTGTTGGCCAAGGTAACAGAATGACCGTTGGCGCTTAATTTAGCAGTCATGGTTGAAACCGTCACTAATAAGGCCGATCCCAATGAACTGGCAACTTGACGAAATGTGGAAGCAACCGTGTTACCATGAACCAAATATTTAGCTGGCAAGGCGTTGACGCCAGAAGTATTGAGCTGCATCATCACTAACCCCAATCCTAACATTCGGATGGCATACAAGGTCGCTATCAGTACGACACTAGTTGTATGGTCGAACCAAATCATTGGAACAGATGCGAGAGTTAAAATACCAAACCCGATGATTGCTAGCCATTTGATTCCATGCTTATCAAACAGACGCCCTGCAATTGGTGAGATTATCCCCATTATTATCGCACCAGGCAGCATGATTAGTCCAGAATCAAGTGCAGAAACTCCACGTACATTTTGAACATAAAGTGGCAATATCAATTCCACTCCCAGTAGAGCAATCGAAGACAACGCGGCTAAGATTGTTGTTTTCGTAAATGAAATTGATTTAAAAACTTTCATTTCCAACATTGGCTTTTCCATTTTAAGTTGACGGATGACGAACAAAATCACAAAAATGATTCCGACAACGACCATCACTAACGAACTTAAATCAACAGATCCAGTATTTCCAATACTAGAGAAACTATACAACAGAATTCCAAAGCCCAAGCTCGACAATGCCAGCGATTTCCAATCTAATTTATCACCAGTTGGTTGGGTGATATTTCGAACAAAAATCATCGACAAGATAATAATAATTATACTAATCGGAATCAAAATAATAAACAACATTTGCCAAGAATACTGATCAACTATCCATCCCGATAAGGTTGGCCCAATTGCGGGTCCTAAAATAATTACAATTGATGATAATCCCATGGCAGAACCACGCTTATCAATTGGAAAAATTAACATCATCAAGCTTTGGGTCAATGGCATACTAATCCCGACAGAAATTGCCTGGACTAACCTACCGAGTAGCAAAAATGTAAATGTAGATGACATCACCGAAATTAAAGTTCCAAGTAAAAATATCACCATTGTCGTAATGAAAAGTGGTTTCAAACGGAATCGATTTAGGAAGTACGAAGAAAGTGGCATCATAATGCCGACGGCCAAAATATACCCAGTATTCAACCATTGAGCCGACGTTTGACTCACATGAACTTCACGCATAATTGCGGGAATGGCATTATTGAGTAACGTCTCGGTTAACGAAGATAAAAAACCTCCCATTAATATCACAATGATGAACATCAAATTGTTTTGTTTTTTAGTATTAATCATTCAAGCTCCCTCTTTCGTTAATTAGCATGCTAATCATAATAGTTAGCACGCTAATTGTCAACTGGCAACTTGAAAATAAAAAGTCGATCCCGTTATAATTCGGTAATCGACTAAATAAATTTATTTAAATAGTTTTTGATACTCGCCAAAGCCTTGTTCTTCTAACTGATCGACTGGTACAAATTTCATGGCAGCTGAATTAATACAATAGCGTAACCCACCGGCCTCTTGCGGACCATCTGTAAACACGTGGCCCAAATGTGAATTGGCATTTTGGCTACGAACTTCGACCCGTTCCATACCAAATGATTTATCCCGAATCTCGTCTAATTTAGCAATTGGTTTAGTGAATGATGGCCAACCACAACCAGCATCATACTTATCGGTTGAAGAAAACAGTGGTTCGCCACTCACAACATCGACGTAAATGCCATCGCGATAAAATTGATCATATTCCCCGGAGAACGGTGCTTCGGTTGCGGCATTTTGAGTAACTTCATACTCTTCTTTAGTCAGTCGAGACTTCAATTCTTTTTTATCCATGCTAATCACCTCGTTTATTAAGAATAGCCGCAATTCAGCAAATGAGCAATTTAGATGCTCACTTTCGAAACATTTCATAACTCTGTGTAAGATATCTAACACTGTGAGTGATATTGATATTAATATTTTTACGTATCTGTTTTATGATAAACGCATCATAAATTTATGGGGGAATTATTATGACAATCAAAATCCATGTATTACACACTGGTCTGATCACTGTTGATAAATCCATACCTGCACATGAAGCAGCTATCAATCCATTAGATTTCACCGGTATTTTCAGATCTCATAAAAATAAAATTACGCTGCCAGTTTCTAGTTATTTAATTGAGCACCCAAAGGGATTGGTTTTAATTGATACAGGTTGGAATGACCTCGTGAGGACTAGTCAACGAAAAGAACTTGGCTTACAAGTTAAAATTAATCAAGCTTATTTACCAGCAGGTTGGTCAGTTCGCGATCAAATCGAATCATTGGGTTTGAAAACTTCTGACATTGATTATGTGATGTTAAGTCATCTGCATAGTGATCACGCAAGTGGATTACCCTTAGTCGCTGATGCTAAAAACTTTTTGACCAGCGAAGAAGAATGGCAAACCGCAAACCGCGACAAATTACGGTACATTACAAAAATGTGTCAAGGCATTGATATGAACACTTTCCATATTGAAGACACTGGACATGGCCCATTTGGTCGCTCATTTGATTTATTTAACGATGGTTCAATTGAGTTTCTTTTCACTCCTGGACATAGCTTAGGATTAGCCGCAACAATCATCCGTGGCGAATCCGGACAAGAAGTACTACTTGCAGCTGACACGGGATATTCTGCTAAAAATATCAACAAGCTCTATACTCCTGGAATTGTAAAAAATCGGGGGAATGCAATCCAATCAGTTGGTTGGATTCGTGAAAAAAGTCGTGAATCACAAGTTATAGAACTACTTCCTAACCACGACCCTGAAGTGATTCCACGAGAGCGTAAAATATCTTGTGTAAATGCATAAAAGATTTCTGAATTGTATAGAAATAGGGAATGCCTTCCCTTATGA
>NZ_BJEB01000064.1 GCF_005405445.1 Paucilactobacillus nenjiangensis | reverse complement strand
AGGTTATCATGCGGTGTCCAACAATGAAACAATTATTTACAGAATGTTGAATGACTATATTTATATAATACGAGGAGAGAATAGACATGACTGATTTAGAAATTGCAAAAGCAGCAACCCTTACACCCATCGTTGATATTGCCGACAAGGCCGGACTAAAAGAAGACCAAATTGAAATGTACGGCAAGTACAAGGCCAAGGTTAACGTGACTGGTTTAAAAAATCAAAGTATTGAAGGCCACAAGTTAGTGTTAGTGACCTCAATTAATCCAACTCCAGCAGGCGAGGGTAAATCTACGGTTTTGGTTGGACTTGGTGACGCCATGAACCAACTAGATAAACAAACCATGATTGCGATGCGTGAACCATCAATGGGGCCCGTGATGGGAATCAAAGGTGGCGCAACCGGTGGGGGATATAGTCAGGTTATCCCTATGGAAGATATCAATTTGCACTTTACGGGGGACATGCATGCCTTAACCAGTGCACATAATACGTTGATGGCCTTAGTCAATAACTATTTGCAACATGACAATGCCCTTAATTTAGATCCAAGAAGAATTATTTGGAACCGTGTTGAAGACGTCAATGACCGCACGCTCAGAAATGTAATTACCGGGCTCGGTGGCGTTACCCAAGGAATCCCACAAGAATCTAGCTTTGACATTACGGCAGCTTCTGAATTAATGGCAATTTTATGTCTCGCCAGTGATTTAACAGATTTAAAAGCCCGCATTGGAAAAATTGTCGTTGGTTATACCCATGATAAAGTGCCAGTTTCAGTGGCTGAATTAGGATTTGAAGATGCAATCACGATTTTATTAAAGGATGCTTTCAAGCCTAACTTAGTTCAAACGTTAGCACACACTCCAACCTTGATTCATGGCGGCCCATTTGCTAATATTGCTCATGGCTGTAATAGCGTAATTGCAACTAAAACGGCACTCCAGTTAGCAGATTATACTGTCACTGAAGCTGGCTTTGGTGCTGATTTAGGTGCAGAAAAGTTCTTAGATATCAAACGACCCGTCTTAGGCAAAACTCCAGATGTTGTCGTGATTGTTGCGACCGTTCGTGCATTAAAATATAACGGTGGGCAATCAGTGAAAGAACTTACTACCGAAAATATCGATGCCTTAAACGCCGGCTTACCAAATTTACAACGTCACATGCAAAATATTCAATCATTTGGACTCCCAACAGTTGTGGCGATTAACCGCTTTACGAGCGATACGGATGCCGAATTGAACTTAATCAAAGAATATTGTGCTGCCCAAGGAGTCACTGCTGTCATCACCGAAAGTTGGGGTAAAGGCGGGGATGGAACTCTTGATTTAGCTAAAGAAGTTGTTCAATTAACTACCAAGCCAGCTAACTTTACTAGCTTATATGAAGCTGATGATACAATTGAAGCTAAGTTAAATAAAATCGTCACTAACATTTATCATGGCCGTTCTGTTAGCTTAACCAAAAAAGCTCAAAATCAACTCAAAACCTTTGCCAAAAACGGCTGGGATAAATTACCTGTCTGTGTTGCCAAGACTCAATATTCATTTTCAGATGATGCAAAACGACTCGGTGCACCGACAGATTTTGATGTGGAAATTAGAGAATTTGTACCAAAAATAGGAGCTGGTTTCATCGTCGCCTTGGCAGGTAACGTCATGACGATGCCAGGCTTACCTAAACAACCTGCCGCATTGAAAATGAAAATCGATGCACAGGGCGAAATTACCGGATTATTCTAAATAAATTTTTACTTGGAGGCTGTTATGCCGTACTATGGCTTATTAATTGTGCTACTCGTGATTGGTGATCAGTCACTTAAATTTTGGATTACCAACAACATTCAATTAGGAGCGGTAGATTCTTTTATTCCCGGCTTACTTTCTTTCACTAATTTGCGTAACATTGGGGCAGCCTGGAGTATCCTTGAAGGACAACAATGGTTCTTTATTGTTATTTCAATTGTCGCTTTGATTTTGATTTGTTACTTTTTATGGAGATATCGTGCCAATTGGCATTTTGGCTGGCCACTATCACTCATTTTAGCTGGAACGATTGGCAATTTTATTGATCGTCTTCGATTAGGATATGTTGTTGATATGTTCCAATTAGATTTCATCAATTTTCCAATTTTTAACATTGCAGATATGTGCTTAACCGTCGGTGTAATCTTAATGATTATTGCCATACTTTTTGAAGATGAGGGAACCAAGAATGACTGAACCACAAACAATCAAAATTACGGAACCTGACCAAACTGGGCGAATTGACAAAATTTTACCTAAGTTAACCGAACACTTGTCACGTTCACAAATTCAAAAACGAATTGAAAACGGCCAGATATTGGTCAATGGTGAAACTATCAAAGCCAACTATAAGTTACGTTTAAACGATCAAGTTGACTTAAAGGTCGTTGAACCACAAACTTTAAGCATCGAACCTGAAGATATTCCATTAGATATTATTTACGAAGATGATGATGTGTTAGTCGTGAACAAACCCCAGGGGATGGTCGTCCATCCCTCAGCCGGGCATGCAAATCACACGTTAGTGAACGCACTCTTATTCCATACACCTTTATCAACTATCAACGGTGAATATCGTCCAGGAATTGTGCACCGTATCGACAAAGACACTTCTGGTCTATTGATGGTTGCTAAAAATGATATCGCTCATCAAAGTTTGGCTGAACAATTAAAAAACAAAACCAATACCCGCGAATATTGGGCCATTGTCCATGGTCAAATTGCCGAAGATGAAGGCACAATCGATGCTCCAATCGCTCGCAATCCGCAAAATCGTCAAAAGCAAGCGATTGTCCAAGGTGGAAAAAACGCCGTGACCCACTTTAAAGTCATCAAACGCTATCAACATTACACATTGATTAGCTGTCGACTTGAAACCGGCCGAACCCACCAGATTCGCGTCCACATGCAATATATCAAACATCCAGTTGCCGGAGACCCTTTATACGGTCCACATAAAACGTTACCTGGCAACGGCCAGTATTTGCATGCTAAAACACTCGGCTTTGAACACCCAAGAACTCATGAACAACTATTATTTGACGCACCATTACCAGATTACTTTGATAAAATGATTAAATATTTGGATGAACACGATTCATAAAAATAATTAGGGAGGAGGGACTAACATGGTTGAACGTTATTTAATTCTAGAAGATGGCACCGCCTATAAAGGTGAAGGCTTTGGCGCACCCGCGGTTACAACCGGGGAACTTGTATTTAATACCAGTATGACTGGTTATCAACAAATCATTACTGACCAAATTTACCACAATCAGATTGTGATTTTTACCCAGCCAAATATTGGTAGTTATGGGATTAATCAATCAAATTACGAATCAATTGTACCAACGATTAAAGGTGTGATTGTTCGAGATTTAGCTAATGTTTCAACTAATCGCATTAGTCGTCTCTCCCTTGATCAGTATCTGAAGCAAATGAACATTCCAGGTATCAGTGGTATTGACACTCGCGCAGTTGTTTCAAAACTGCGTCAAATGGGCGAAACTGTCAAAGCTAGTATTGTGCCCGTGGCCGATGACCATGCGTTTGATCAACTCCATGCCACAGTGCTAACTAATCAACAAGTGGCTCAAGTTTCT
The DNA here is from genome assembly GCF_005405445.1 of Paucilactobacillus nenjiangensis. GTDB lineage: Bacteria > Bacillota > Bacilli > Lactobacillales > Lactobacillaceae > Paucilactobacillus > Paucilactobacillus nenjiangensis. The sequence continues at coordinate 9,389 of NZ_BJEB01000064.1, read as the reverse complement.
ACGCCCAAACCGTATCCGAATCCTGGTACAGGCAACAGTGTGGTTGTGATTGATTTTGGACTCAAACATGGTATTTTACGCGAACTAGTGAAGCGCAATTGTAACGTGACCGTGCTGCCTTACACTGCTTCTGCTGAAGATATTTTGAGTTTGGATCCAGATGGCGTCATTTTGTCAACTGGGCCAGGTAGTCCATATGATATTAACGACTCCGTGATTGAGATGATACAATCAATTCAAACTAGAGTGCCGTTATTTGCGATTGGCTTAGGACATGAATTGTTTGCGTTGGCGAATGGTGCAAACGTGGTCAAACTACCAGCTGAGCATCATGGTATGAATCACCCAATCAAAGAAGTGATTACAACCCATATTATTTATGCGTCTCAAGGACAGGGATTTGCTGTGGAACGAAATTCAGTCGATCGCAGAACATTGTTTATTACGTACGTTGATTTGCTCAATGACACTGTTCAAGGATTACGGCACCGTGATTTCCCAGCATTTTCCGTTCAATTTTTCCCAGATGGCGCACCAGGTCCTGATGAAACTAAGGGCCTATTCGATGAATTTCTAGAAACTATTCATCGTCAGGAGGACAATCGATGAATCATCCAATCTCTAAAGTTTTAATAATTGGTACTGGTGCTGATCAAATCAACCAGTCAACCGAAACTGACGACGCTATTTATCAAGTAGCGTCTTCTTTAAATGACCTTGGAATTGATGTTTCGTTGATTGATAACAATCCATTCTCAGTAGCCCTCGGTGACAAAACAATTATTCATGACAGCAAAATTGCTCCAATCACCTTTGATAATGTGCTCGAAACAATTAATGAATTTCAACCCGATGCGATTTTACCAAACTTAGGTGGTTTGAAAAGCATTCAGATTGCACAACAATTATTTGAGTCTGAAGAACTTAAAAAGCGTGACATCACCATGTTAAGCATGCCTGAATTTGCCATTAGACAAATTAGTAATCCAGTCTTAATGAATGAAATGCTAAAAAAAATGGGTGCTCCAATTACAACGACTGAAACCATCACTAGCTTTAGTGATGCAATACATATTGTCCAAGAAATTGGCTATCCGGTCATTATTAAACCAGTTTCACCATTTGGAAACTCAAGTCGGCGACTGTGCAACGATAATGACGAGTTGGCTGAAGCCGTCGAAATAGCGATGTCTCAATCCAAAATCCAACAAGCTGTCTTGCAACAAAGTATTGTTGGCTATCAAGAAATCGAATTAGTGGTAATCAGAGATCGGCTTGGCTCGATGCTCCAAGTTGCCGGAATTGAAGACTTTGATCCAATTGGTATTCATGCTGGTGATTCAATTTCCTTTACACCAACTCAAACCTTAATGGATATCGAATTACAAGAATTACGTGATTTGGCCTTTTCGATTACTCGAAAATTAAGAATTGTTGGCGTAAACCACGTTCAATTTGCGTTAAATCCAGATACTGGTAAATTCTACGTAATTAAAAATAGTCCTTATTTTGACCGAATTACTTCGTTTGCTGGTCACGCCACCGGCTATCCATTGTTATACGTTTGTGCCAATTTATTAATGGGTAAAACGTTAGAGCAACTGGAATTACCAGCCAGTTTTGGCTTTAAATCAGCTTTATTAGAACCCACAATGGACCATATTGCTGTGCGCATGCCCATCTGGCCATTTCAGTCATTACCAGATGCCGACCAAAATCTAGGTACCCAAATGCGGTCGACTGGGGCAGTAATTGGAATTGGACGAAGTACGGAGGAAGCTTTAATCAAAGCAATTCGAGCAACACGAGCACAAGCGGATTCTCTGAGCATTGAGTCCCAAGTTAAGTTAACCGATGACCAAATTATCCAGTATATTATTCATCCGCGTGCCAATCGCATTGTGATTTTGATGGAGGCTCTGCATCGGGGTTATTCCAGAGATGAATTATCGGAATTGACCAAAATTGATCCATTTTTCTTCTATAAATTAGAAAAGATAATCAGTTTAGAAAATGAAATTGCTGAAAATCCTGATGATGTCGAAGTTTTGACTAGAGCTAAATACTTTGGGATGAGTGACCGAATGATTAGTGTCTTATGGAATCAAACAGAAGACAAAGTTAGACAGTTTAGGATTGATAACGAGCTGTCACCAACGTATAAACAGGTCGACTTCAGTGCAGGAGAATTTGATCAACATTCGAATCGATTCTACTCAACCTTTGAGCTGGAAAATGAAAGTCATCCATCCGACGCCGAACACAGGGCATTAATCATTGGAACGGGAGGTCTACGTCTCGGTAATGCAGGGGCGTCAGATTACTTTACCTCGAAATTGATTTTATCACTCCAAAAGCAAAATTACGAAACCGTGCTCGTTAATAATAATCCCAGTGCTGTTTCAATGAACTTGGCTGATAAACTATATACCGAACCCTTGGAAGCACCTGATATTTTAGAGGTAATTTCCATTGAAAAGCCTGAAATTGTTTACGTTCCCGGCAGTCGTAGTCGCTTAATTACAATTCTCGAACAAAAAGATTTAAAAGTAGAAAAATTGCCACAAAATGGCCAATTACTGTCTCATTTAGCCAGCGGTAAGGAATATGCCTTAACCATGATTTATGATGGCACTAATGCTGTGTCATTAGATTTAACCTCTTATCTAATTCAAAACGAGAGTGGTTTTGGCGATCCAACCGCATTTATTTACCCAGCCAAAGTTAATTCTCGCCTTAAATCGGACATTATGTCGATTGGTACTGAACGCATTAAGCAACAGGTCACGCCAGGTATTTATCAAGCGTTGTTCGTTGTCACAGGTGGGGTACATTTTGAGCAAGTTAGACAATTACCCTTAGCTGAACAATCATTTTTGGCAAAGGTATTAAATCTAGATTTAGTTGATATTTCACTGAAGCTTGCTCAATCGCAATGTGACGTCAACCAACTAGAAATCAATCTCGTTAATAATAAAATCTGGGCGTTTTCTGCTGCCTTTCCATTCAGATCACTTGGGCTTCATGATGAAACTATTCAAAGTGAAACTATCATTGGAGCAGAGATGGCATACGGTCACAGTATTACAGACGCATTAAAACAACTCAGTCCGAATGGTGAAGATTCAATCCATAATGGTACCTACTATTAAATTGCAGACAAATAGCCTAAAACCAGCAAAATTGGTTTTAGGCTATTTTTTATTTAGTACGTAATTCATTTACTTTTTGACTATCAGGCGTGATTGACAATGTCGTTTGACCTGTAAAGGTCACGAAGCCAGGATTTGTACCAGCTGGCTTTTTTAAACGTTTGACGGGAAGATAATCAACTGGCACATGCGCAGAATCACGACCCTTTGAGAAGTAAGCAGCAATATTAGCAGCTTCTTGAATAGTTTCGTCTGAAGGGTTGGAATCACGAATGACCACGTGTGAACCTGGAATATCTTTCACGTGTAACCAAATATCGTCCTTATTTGCAACTTTGAAAGTCAGCCGTTCATTTTGTAAATTATTCTTACCAACCAAGATAGTTGTTCCATCAGTAGCTGTATATTCTTCTGGCTTGCTAATTGTTACTCGTGCTTTTTTCTTTTTATTTTGATTTTCGCGCAAATAACCTTGTTGTTGTAATTCAAGCTTAATCTCTTCTGTATCGGCAGGAGAGGCGAGTTCAATTTGAGATTGAATACTCTCTAAGTATTCAACCTCTTGATTGGTTAAGGCTAATTGCTCCTCAACGTGAGCAACCGCATTACGTAATTTTTGGTAACGGGTAAAATATTTTTGAGCATTTTGTGAAGCTGTTAATTGATTTGAAAGCGTAATTTTAATTGGTGAATTATTATCATAAAAATTTTCCAAGGTAATTTCAGTCATGCCTGGTTCAATTTTATGAAGATAAGTGGTTAAGATCTCACCCTTAATCCGAAACTGATCCGCCTTTTTGGTATCTTCCATAGTTTGATTTAGCTTCTTAATTTTGGAATAATCTTTTTTCAAAATATTTGAAATAATTTGAATTAGTTGTCCCGCCACTTGCCGAGTACGGTCTAACTGTGACTTTTCAGTATAAAATCCATCCAATAGAGCAGACAGAGTAGGATAGTTGATTTGTTCACCAATCGTATCTGGTTTGAAGACTGAAAAAGAAACTTTACCATCTGGCGTTTTAGTCAAGGTTGGTGTGGGATGGTCGAAGTGTTGAAGAAATTCTTGATAAGTTTGTGGCGTGTTATCTGAATCAATCAGTTGAGTAGCTAAGTATGATGCTGTATCTGATGCTAGCCCTTGGTAAACAGTTTGTAACTCGGATTTTAATTCCTTAACGTCTGTATGTTTAAGTGCTAAATCTGCATATGCTTGATTAGCGATAAACGGATTCAGTTTGTTTTCTTGCTTAGGGGGCATCACAAATGTTGCTCCAGGTAACAAGAGACGATAACGGTTCTGATCACCGCTGACGTGTTTGATGGTATCAATAATTTTGTTTGTTGCCGTATTAACTAAAGAAACATTACTGTGGCGAGACATAATTTCAACGTACATCAACAAGTTCTGCGCATCACCCAATTCATCACGAGTGTCAAAAGCTAATTCCACGACTCGGTCATTATCTAACTGTTTAATTGACTCTAAAATAGCACCTTCAAGATACTTACGCATTGCCATGGCGTATTTCGTAGGTGTTTTAGGATTTCGGTATGGCACGTCCGTAATTTGAATTCGTGGGTAGGTCGGATTTGCTGAAAGAAGTAAAGTTTGATTATGTCGATTTGCTCGAATTACTAAGATTAGTTCACCAGGATAAGGTTGGTGGATTTTTGATACGCGCCCGGTGGCTAACGTATCATTTAATTCTTTCACCATCGCATGGGTGAAAAAGCCGTCGAATGACATTTGAATGCCTCCAATTTATAAATTTAACATTAACAAGTATACAGTTATTTGGGAATTAACACAAAAGTTAAGATTTTTTTAAGAAAATACTTGTACATTACAATTTCGATATTGTATAATACAAGTAAATATTAATTGGTAATGAGCGGGTGAACTAAATGAAGGATAGTCTTTCAGCATTAACAGACATTTCAAAAAACTATAAAAGTTCTTTGCTTCGGATTACGAAGCAAGTTAATTTGACAATTGCTGAATGGCAACTTCTACTTCAAATTATAGATGGCAATACAACACAAGATCTCTTATCTAAAACAACCAGTTTAGATACGTCGACTTTGAGTCGACAACTGAAGCATCTAGAAACTAAAGAAATGCTTGATAAAACACCAACCGGACGTGATAAGCGACAACTTATTTACGCAGCCACAGAGTTAGGTGTTAATGCCGTTAAGACAATTAACGAGCAAACCGAACAATTGGATAAGCAGATATTTGATCGTTGGACTGAGGAAGAAACAAATCTATTACAAATTCTTTTAAACCGTCTAGATAAGAGTGTTAAGAGGATTTTAAGCAAAACTGAAAAATGAAAAAATAGTCGTGTGAATTGGCCTCGGCTATTTTTTGTGCTAATATTATTAAGACATTTAAGTATTGATAGTGGAGGACGATCTAATGAAAATAGCTGTTGTTACTGACAGCACGGCTTACCTGGATCCAAAGGAAGTTGAAGCTAATAACATCAAAATTGTACCAATTCCAGTAATCATCGATGGAAAAAGTTACAGTGAGGGAGTCGATATTGGAACCGAAGAGTTTTATGACAAACTTAGAACATCAACTTCGTTTCCAAGTACTTCACAGCCACCACTTGGTGAAATGATTGAACTGTATCGCTCATTAGCAAAAGAGGGCTATGACACTGTAATCAGTATCCACTTATCAAGTTCCTTATCAGGATTGCTTGGGAGCTTAGTTCAAGTCGCTGAAGAAGTCAAAGACGAAATTCGTGTGATTCCATATGATTCGCATGTAACTGTTAAGCTAATGGGTTACATCGTTTTAGAAGCAGCCAGACTAGTAAAAACTGGGATGGCTGCCGATGATATTCTTTTACGTCTTGATAGTTTACGTGAGACCGTGGATAACATCTTCGTTGTTGATGACCTACAAAACCTTGTTCGTGGTGGTAGATTGTCAAACGCATCAGCGTTTATTGGTTCTATTTTAAAAATTAAACCGCTGTTAACAATGAGCACGCCAAATCATGAAATTCAAGCTTTTGAAAAAGTTAGATCTTCAAAGAAAGCATTAGCAAGAGTTGAAGAATTGTTCGGTGAACGAGTTAGCAAGTTGAGATATCCAGTGAAAGCCATCATTATTCATGCTAACGATGAACCAGCAGCAATTAAGTGGCGTGACAAATTAGCACAACAATTCCCAGACATTGATTTTGAAATTAGTTATTTTGGTCCCGTGATTGGAACCCATCTCGGTGAAAAAGCTTTGGCTTTAGGCTGGATGAAAGATACTACAAAGTAATTGCCATTATTATATAAATAATCATACTGAAGTTTAGTATGGTTATTTTTTGATTTATAGGGGGGCTTTTATTGATATTGGTAATAGTTTAGCTTTTTGTTATATTCTAGTTTACATAATATATATTATACAAAGTAGATTGTTTAATTAAATCTGGACAGTGGTTCAGCTAAATTCTACCGCCCTCAATTTCTTTGCTTATCTACAATCATCTTTAAGTAAATTTTTTATTTTAATTCTTAGTTAGATCAGTAAATTTGTATGATCGCAATCATGAATCTAGAACGCTGTCGTCTTTAGTTTAATTTAACGCTGCATGACTCTTAACTCGTTTCATTAAGTACGCCATTTTGATTATATTAGTAGTATTATTATATATATCTAGCATTATAATGATTCGTTTAAAAACAGTTAAATTACCATATTTAGCAAATAAACTATGTGAACATAGATTCTAGATAATTGGTGTTAAGTTACTTAATAGATAGCCCGATGAAGAATACATAATTGTCATTTTGATACCTGTCATTAAAATTTTTATTTTAATGACTACAGGTCCACTATCTGTGCTATGCTGTAAGTAATAAAACTTATTGAAGGAGTTGTCTTTAATGGAAAATGAACGCTATATTCACCTAATTGATTCTGAACTCGCCAACTTACCTGACTTCGTTAATCAATATCGAATCGGCACTAATCTGTCACTAACTACTACCTACCAGTATTTGACGGAATTTAGACGTTTCTTTGATTGGCTTCGAATAAGCTCCCTCTCTCAAGCTGCAGATAACAATCATGTCTCTCCTACAGACCTGGAACAACTTAAACGCAACGATATCATGCTTTATATTGATTCCATTAAACATAACAGCAACGAACGCAAGAATAGCGTCTCACCTACTACCATTAACCGGTCCATTAATGCGTTACGCTCACTCTACAAATTTTTAACAATTAAATCTGATAACGTCAATGGACACTCATATTTTGATCAAAATGTAATGTTAAAAATAGATTCCATGAATACCAATCAAACACTGAGTTACCGTGCACATGCCATTAAAGCACACATGTTAATTGGAGAAGAAAAGTTTGAGTTTTTAGACTTCATTGATACTACCTACATCAGTAAAATAAATAAGCAGGCAATCCATTCTTTTGAAAAGAATAAAGAACGTGATTTAGCCTTAATTGCTTTAATGTTAGGTACAGGAATTCGCGTCTCTGAAGCAGCTAATGTCAATATGAAAGATATCAATCTGAGTGACAAATACTTAGATATCACTCGCAAAGGTGGACAAAAAGACACAGTGCCAATTGCTGATTGGACCATCGACTATCTAAAAAATTACGCAAACCATCGTAGCAGCACCTATCATCCCGATAAAACTCAAACTGCTTTCTTTATTACTGAATATCATGGCAAAATCAATCGAATTGCATCAAATTCAATTGAACGTTTGGTTAGTAAGTATTCAGCAGCTTATGGTCGTAAACTCACGCCACATAAGTTACGACATACTGTAGCATCGGAAATTTACAGCAACACTAAAGATCAAGTCGTTGTTGCTCAGCAGTTAGGACAAAAAGGTACTTCTGCCACTTCACTTTATACCCATGTTGATCCAGATAAGCAACGTGCCGCACTGAATGATAATTCCAATCAACGTCAAAATAAATAGCTTTAACGCAAAAGAACTTCTAACTAGATAACTAGCCAGAAGTTCTTTTTGAACCAGATTGTATTATTCAGGAATAATCATTGCCTTGATTGCCTTACGGTCAGTCATTGCCTGATAAGCATTATTAATATCATCTAAACTAAATGATTGAGTGAAGACTTTACCTGGATGAATATCGCCATCTAAAACGGCCTTCAATAATACTTGTTTATCATAGGTAGTCACAGATGCTGGTCCACCAGCAATAATCGTATTACTATAAAATGATTGGGTCATATCCATTTTAGGTTCATGAGGCAATCCAACCCGTCCCACAATTGCACCAGGACGACCAAACTGCATTGCTTCAGCATTAGATTGTTCACTACCCACACATTCTAAAACTGCATCGACACCATCATTATTCGTCAGTTCTTTAATTTTGGCTACCGCGTCATCACCACGTTCTGCAATAATATCAGTTGCTCCAAATTCAAGAGCTAATTTTTGACGATCTTCATGGCGACTTAACGCAAAAATACGTTTAGCACCACGCATCTTAGCTGCAATTACACCACACAACCCAACTGCCCCGTCACCAACGACGGCCACACTGTCACCTCTTTGAACATTGGCAACACGCGCTGCATGATACCCAGTTGCCATCACATCAGCTAATGTTAGTAATGACTTTAACATTTCTTCGCTATAGTCTTCTGGATGGCCAGGAATTTTAACCAAGGCCCATTCACCATGTTGAAACTTGATGTATTCAGCTTGTACACCATTACTAAAGTTATCACTATGGTTTTGACAATCGCCATCAAATCCTGCTAAACAAGCGTCACAACGACCACAGCCATGCGTAAATGGTGCTATGACAAAATCACCAGGAATCACAGTCGTGATATCAGACCCAACGGCCGTGACAATTCCAATCGCTTCGTGACCGGAGTTCTCAGAGTTAGCTGGCACTTTGTCTAGCCCTCGATATGCCCACAAATCAGAGCCACAGACACAAGTTCTGACAATCTTGATGATGACATCATCGCTTTCCTTGATAGTTGGCATTTCAATATCTTTAACTTCAACTTTTCCTGCTTCAACAAAAATGGTAGATTTCAAACCAAACACTTCCTCAAGTTATTATTTAATACAGCAGAAAGTAAACTGCTGCCTAATTAAATTGTACTCCTTAAAGTGAACTCTGGTCCCCTGTCAATAAAATAGACAATTTAAATAGAGACTTTTTTGTCCTATGCCACGACTAAATTTTGAATTTGA
>NZ_BJEB01000063.1 GCF_005405445.1 Paucilactobacillus nenjiangensis | reverse complement strand
ACCGACCAAAAATTCTATTAATTATAGAATTCTTGGTCGATTTTTCTATAGCTGGTTAGTTTTTTCCCAGCCACATTTGTTTAGTCTTGATCTGCAATTGCTTGCGCCTTTTGTGTATTAGCGAAGTGCAATTTAGCAAAGTCACCTAGCGGTTTACCTTGACGAATCAATTTAGCGGCAATTTGATCAACAGCATTTCCCGCACCAATTGGTAGAGTAATGCCGGCACTGGCTGTTAAATCATCCATTGCTTCAAGCGAAATATAACGTGCGATGACTGAGGCAGCCGCTACCGCTAAATGAGCCTGTTCACCTTTAGTTTGAAAATAAACATTTTCCCTAACGATTTGCTGTCCTTTGAGATATCGGTAGTAAGTACTAGGTGCAACAAACTGGTCAATTAAGATAGCGTCAGGTTTGATTGGCTTAATTTTTTGCAAAACTTGTGTCAATGCTAAATTATGACACAGCGCTTTTAATTGACCCTGATTATATTTGGTTAACATCTCATTGTATTTGGCAGGCATAATATTGACCACGTGATAGGGCAAAAATTGAATTAATTGCTTGGCCATTTTAACGATTTCAGGATCGGTTAATTTTTTAGAATCTTGGATTCCAAGTTTACGCACCGTGGCTAAATTTTCTTTTGCGACAAAAACTGAGGCCACGGTGAGAGGGCCAAAATAGCTACCGGTGCCAACTTCGTCAGAACCAATGACCGACCAAGTATCAAAGCCTGCTGGTAAACTATTATTAACTGCCTTGGGAAAATCTTTTTTGGTGGCACTCGGTTGCTGGTCACTCCATTTAGATAGCTCAGAACCAATGTTAGTACCTTGAAACATTACTTTTCCTGAATTATAGCCGGTGATAATCGTTCCGCCAATTTTCACACGAAAAGCAGCTCCTGGTGGTGGCACTTGCTGTCCCTGGGCATAATGTGATTTCATTTTATTTAACGTGCTCATGGATACTTTAATTACTTCTTGCATACGTTCATCCCTAACTGATTTGTTAATTCAATTCTACCATATCAAGTGAAGTTCGTTGGTTAACAATTAGCCTAAATCAGTGTATACTTTGACGTTGTATTTATATGAAATGGGTGGAAATAACATGATGAATAATTTACCAAGATGGAAGAAAAACACATATGCACTCTGGGTGGGTAACTTTGCTACCGGGGCCGGTGCAAGTATGAGTCTACCATTTTTACCTTTGTTTATTTCTACCATGGGTAATTTTTCTCAATGGCAATTATCTTTGTATTCAGGAATTGCATTTTCGATTACGTTTTTAAGTCAGGCGATTGTATCACCACTCTGGGGTCGGTTAGCTGATCGAACGGGTCGAAAACCAATGTTACTGAGAGCAGCGATTGGAATGACCATTACCGCTACATTAACGGGGTTGTCGCCTAATGTTTGGATATTGATTTTGTTGAGATTGATTCAAGGCGCATTTTCCGGTTACATTAACAATGCTTACGCGCTAGTGGCTAGTGAAGTGCCCACTAATCAAAGTGGTAAAACCATGGGGATGCTGACAACAGGTAGTGTCGGTGGTCAATTGATTGGGCCAATTTTTGGTGGGATAATTGCTGATGCGTTTGGTTATCGAATTCCGTTTTTTATTTTCGGTTTCTTAATGTTTTTAGCGACCATCATTACGGTCTTTGGTGTCACTGAAAAATTCACACCAATTGATAGAAATAGTAAATTGGCTAAGCAAAGTGCATTTGCCGGGATTAAAAATATTCATATTGTGTGGGCAATGATTATTTCCTCGATGTTGATTCAAGCAGCAACCAATTCAATCAACCCCATCATTAGTTTGTTCGTGAAAGAATTACTGACAAGTCATAGTAACTTAGCCTTGATTAGTGGGATAGTCGCCGCATTACCCGGAATCGCCACGTTAATCGCAGCCCCTCGTTTAGGTGATCTTGGTGACCATATTGGACCTCAAAAAGTGCTAGTGGCTGGATTAATTTTATCTGGTGCAGTCTTTTTACCAACATTCTTTGTAGGGACAGTCATGATGTTAGGTGTCTTTCGATTTCTTATTGGGATTGCCGATGCAGCGCTACTGCCAGTGACTCAAACCGTGATGAGTGTGAATACTCCTCACGAAGCAATTAGCCGAATTTTTAGTTATAATCAATCGTTTCAAGCGATTGGCTCGGTCCTAGGGCCAATGCTGGCTTCAATCGTGGCAGGGGTCTTAGATTATCGATATGTCTTTTTGATGGCCACTTTGTTAGTGATTATTAATTTAATTGTCGTACTATGGGCCTATCGAAAAGATGGGCTTAAGTAGCAAAATGACGCGGTTCATGCTAAAATATGTAAGTTAAAATGAAACGGGTGATGACATGAATAGAAGATATAAAATCAATTTAGATGGACAAGATTACACAATCAGTGGTCCGGGCGAGCCAGATTTAATTGTGGCCGCACAAAATTTAGTGAATGAACAAATTAATCATTTAAAAGAAGTTAATCCTAAGCTCGACGACGTCCAACGTGCCAATTTAGTGGCGTTTAATGCGGTAGCGGATCAAATTAAAATGCAAAAAGATTTAGATATTAGTAAGGACAATCAATGATACTTTCAATTGCAGTGTTGGTCATTTTAGTACTTAATTTTTCCATTGGCCGGAAACGCGGTTTGATTTATATGATATTACGAGCAATTAGTTTTGTTGTGGCCATTATAGCTGCCAAAGCAGTTGCTCAATTTGTGGGCACTCATTTAGCTGACCTATTTCCAGTGTTTGATGCAACGACAACTAATTCTGGTAGTGCTCTGAATAGTGGCAACGCCGATACATTTTTTTACAATGGAATTGCGTTTGTGATTACTTTTTTAATTGTCATGAGAATCGTGCGCTGGTTGATTATGCGTTTAAATTTAGTCAGTAAAGTTCCAGTGATTCATCAAGTGAACGCATTGGCGGGCGGATTAATCAATTTATTGTTGAGTTATGTCGTAATTTTTATTTTGCTCACGGTGTTTCAGGTATTCCCCAATGAATGGTGGCAAGCTCAATTAAATACATCTGGCATGTGTCAGTGGATTATTAACGATACACCAATGTTGTCACAACAAGTTGTTTATTGGTTATCTGGTAGTTAAAAATAAAGGAAATAAAGAATGAATTCAAAAATTTTAGAAATCTTGGAATTTGATAAAGTCAAAGCCAGGGCATTGCCTTATTTGGTTAGTGCTGCTGGTAAGCGAGAACTCGATGACTTAATTCCAGAAACAGAATTAAATAAAGTTGAACTATCCATTAAGGAAACCACAGATGGAGTTAATATTTATCGTTTGACTGGTGGAATCGTGATTCCGCAGTTAGCAGATATTAGTACCCAATTAAAACGGTTAAAGATGGATGCCGTTTTAAACGGTAATGAATTAGCTCAAATTGCGAAGATCCTACGCACCAGTATGTCAGTGAAGGATTTCTTTGCTAAATTACGGGAACAGGATGTCGATATGCACGTGATTGAACATTACGTGGACGATTTATTGACAATTCCAACAATCACAAAGCAATTAGTGACTGCGATTGAAGGCGATGGCCATATTACCGATGAAGCCTCCACCAAATTACACGGTCTCAGACAACGCATTACTCAAACTGAGGGTGCGATTCGGACGAAGATGGAAGGCTTTACTCGAGGTTCCAATGCTAAATATCTTAGTGACACGATTGTTACGATGCGTAATGATCGATATGTCATTCCGGTTCAAGCTAATTACCGTGGTAAATTCGGCGGTATCGTGCATGATCAAAGTGGTAGTGGTCAAACCCTATTTATTGAACCGCAATCAGTGATTGAATTAAATAATCGGTTACGTCAAGATCAATTAGACGAAAAGCAAGAAGAAATTCGGATTTTAGCTGAATTGTCAGCTGCGGTAGCACCTTATCGTGTTGATATTGGTAATAATGAACGCATTCTGGGACATTTAGATTTTATTAATGCCAAGGCACAAATGGCCCACAGCATGAAAGCTACACTGCCAATTATTAGTGCAGAGCAATATGTTGATCTAAAACAAGCTCGCCATCCATTAATTGATGCTCAAAAAACCGTTGCCAATGATATTATTATTGGCGAAGATTATCAGATGGTCGTTATTACTGGCCCTAATACGGGTGGGAAGACCATCACAATGAAAACCTTAGGACTAATTCAGTTAATGGGCCAGTCTGGTTTTTACATCCCGGCCCAAGAAGAAAGTTCGATTGGCGTGTTTAGGGAAATCTTCGCTGACATCGGGGATGAACAGTCGTTAGAACAAAACTTGAGTACCTTCTCTTCTCATATGTCTAATATCAAAGCAATTTTGGATCAAGCTGATGATAATTCTTTAGTGTTATTGGATGAAGTCGGTGCAGGGACTGATCCGAAAGAAGGGGCAGCTTTAGCCATGTCAATTTTAGATGACTTGGGTGCTAAAGAAAGTTATGTCCTTGTGACAACCCACTATCCGGAACTAAAAGCTTATGGATTTGACCGTGACAAAACAATTAACGCTAGTATGGAGTTTGATCAAAAAACGCTGCAACCAACGTATAAATTGTTACTTGGCATTCCAGGACGGTCTAACGCGCTTGAAATTGCTAAAAGATTAGGTTTGTCGGATTCGGTTATTTTAGAAGCTAAATCATTAATTTCTGAAGACAGTCAAGACTTAAATGCAATTATCGGTGACTTAGTTAACCAGCGTAAATTGGCTCGAGATCGTTCAGAACAATTGGAACACGATTTGCAAGAAGCCGATGCACTGCAAACGGACTTGACTGCTAAATTCAATCGATTTGAGGCAGAAAAAGCTAAAATGCTTGAAGCCGCTCAAGTTGAAAATAATCATTTAGTAGCCCAATCGCGAAAGCAAGCGGATAAAATTATTGATCGGCTGCGTAAATTAGAATTGGAAGGCAATCAAATTAAAGAAAATCAAATGATTGATGCCAAAGGTGAGTTGAATTCATTAAAAGTTGACGACCAACGCCTTAAAAAGAATAAGGTTCTACAGCGTGAAAAATTGAAACACGATTTAAAAGCTGGCGATCCAGTACTTGTTAAATCATACGGGCAATATGGAGATTTAATTCGCAAGTTAGGCAAGCATGAATGGGAAGTACAGCTCGGAATTTTGAAAATGAAAGTTAACGAAACCGATTTGGAAAAATCAAAGCAAGCGAATGTTGCGGCCCAAGAACGAGAACGCGAACCAAAACAGCGAATCACTCGAGCGGTCTCAACTCGAGAAACTTCGGCACGGCTAGATTTACGTGGACATCGATATGATCAAGCAATGTCAGAAGTTGATCAATTCATCGATCATGCCGTTTTGAGTAACCTACCGTCTGTCACGATTGTTCATGGTAAGGGGACAGGGGCACTTCGTAAAGGGACCCAAGAGTACTTACGTAGTAATCCGAGAGTTAAAAGCTTTGAATATGCCGCACCCAATGCTGGTGGAGATGGCGCTACGTTAGTCTTTTTCTAAAGTTACTAATTTTTTGTAAGCAAATATATTTATTTTGAACATGAAATTTGATAGAATGTTATCAAAGAAAGCGAGGAATTGATTATGGCAGTCGTAGATACAACAGATCAAACCTTCGTAGCAGATACTGCGAACGGAGTAACTTTAACTGATTTTTGGGCAACTTGGTGTGGTCCTTGTCGGATGCAATCACCCGTAGTTGAACAACTAGCAGGCGAAATGGATGCAGTCACTTTTAATAAATTAGACGTTGACCAAAACCCAGAAACTGCTCAAAAATTTAACGTCATGAGTATCCCAACCTTGCTCGTTCAAAAGGACGGTCAAGTCGTTGATACTTTAGTTGGCTATCACTCAAAAGAACAATTAGCCCAAATCCTAAATCAATATCTATAATTGATCAATAAAAAAGAAGAGAACGGATAGAAACCTAGTTTCTGTCTGTTCTCTTCTTTTTAGTCATAAACTACTCTGCTAATGTAATAAAGTTAACTGGGGTTTCATCGGTGATGGGGTTGGAAAAATCATGATAGACGGTAATTTGAACCATTTTTTTCTTTTCAACTTCAATAGATGCTTCCGTCACAGCATTAGTCATAAATTCAACTTGTTGGGCAATTAATCCAGCTTCAAAATTAAAGCTCGCATGCTCCAATTTTGAACGATCCATTATCTCGTCCCCAGTGAGATGCCAGACTTGTTGCTTATTATTTTTTTTGATTAGTTCTAACGTCCCGAGACCTAATTGATTAAACAGTGTACTTAAATTTTCATCAGAAGCCACAGGAAATTGACGAGCAATGTCTTTCCCTGCCCAATATAAAATCCCATCAGTTTCTGACCCAAGAATTGATGGCAGTAGGACGTCGCGTAACATCATTTGTCCAAAACCCGTTTTGCTATTAATCATTTGATTGTACAAAGATTGTGTCATTAGTCGAACTCCTTTTTTAGCTAAAATTTATTATACATTTTATATTGGAATATGTCAGTTCTTACTGCTATTTTGCTTGAAAAAAAACACAAGTAAGTCGATAATTATAAGTTGTAGTTTAAATGAGAAGTGAGGCAAAGACAGTGGATAATCGACCAATAGGAGTTATGGATTCAGGACTAGGTGGGCTCACCTTTGTTAAAGAAATGAGACGGCAAGTACCAAATGAATCAATTATCTTTCTAGGGGATGAGGCCAGATTACCTTATGGAGTTAGGCCCCCAGAAGAAGTATGTCAATTTAGTTATCAAATTGCCCAGTATTTGATGACTTTTGACATTAAAATGTTTGTGATTGCGTGTAATACCGCAACTGCAGCGGCATTACCATATCTACAAGCTCAGTTAGATATCCCAGTCGTGGGTGTGATTAAACCAGGTAGTACAGCGGCAGTCAAAGCAAGCAACAATCAACAAATTGGTGTCATCGCCACTCAAAAAACAATTGAAAGTGCTGCTTATACTCAGCAAATTCATCAAATTAATTCAGATGAAAGAGTAATTGGGTTAGCAGCTCAGGAGTTAGTCACCTTGGTCGAGCAAGATCAAATGGGAACTAAGATGGCGGCCACAGAGATTCAACAAAAACTAACATATTTTGAAGATTATCAAATTGACACTTTAATTCTCGGGTGTACTCATTTTCCGCTGTTAGCTCCTGAAATTAAGGCGGCGATTGGACCTGACGTAAAGTTAATTGATTCTGGCGTCGCAACCGTTGAAATTGTTAATCAGACGCTGCAAAAATTGGATGCAAAAGCCGATGAGAATAATCAAACGTTTTTGAAGTTATTTACGACAGGCTCTGCCATGCAATTTGAAAAAGTTGCCACTAAATGGTTAGAGGAAACTCAGTTAGATTTGAATACAGTTGAATTGGGAGAGTGATTGACATGAACGAGATTATTGTCGCAACGAACAATGACGGCAAAGCCAGGGAATACCGAGAGTTGTTTGCACCATTAGGCATTAAAATAAAAACGTTAAAAGATTTTCCTGATTTACCCGAAATTGATGAAACGGGTACGACGTTTGAAGAAAATGCTCTAATTAAAGCGCAGACAGTTTCTAAAGCCACTAATTTGCCCGTTGTGGCAGATGATACTGGACTGATGATTGATGCATTAAATGGCGCTCCTGGGGTATATTCGGCGCGTTATGCTGGTAACCATGATGATCAAGCAAACATAGACAAAGTATTACGCAATTTACAGTCGGTGGATTTACCAGATCGAACTGCTCGTTTCCACACTTCGTTAGTTGCAGTGAAGCCCAACGGTGATCAACTATTGGCCCAAGGTGAAGTTGAAGGTAGTATTTTGACACAACAACGTGGGCATCATGGATTTGGCTATGATTCAATTTTTTTTGTTAACCAGTTTAATAAATCAATGGCCGAGCTAACGGATACGCAAAAGAATGAAATTAGTCATCGTGGAAATGCAATGCGAAACTTAATGACAAACTTTGAAACTTGGTGGAATGAATAATGAAATTATTAGTTGTGAGCGACAATCATGGTGATCGAGATATTTTGGTCAAGTTACAGCAAGAGTATGTGGATAAAATGGATTTAATGATTCACTGTGGAGATTCTGAATTGGCAGTTGACGATGAAATCTTTGACAACATGCCTAGCGTGCTTGGAAATAATGATTGGGGACAACCGTTCCCTGAAAAAAGATTGCTAGAAGTTGCGTCCGAGCGTGTTTTGGTGACTCATGGACATTTATATAATGTCAATTTTAATTTAGATGAGCTAGTTATGTTAGCCAGACGGAGAAATGCCTCAATTATCGCCTATGGACATACTCACCAGTTAGCGGTGACCATGCAAAATGGCAAGCTCTACATTAATCCAGGAAGTATCAGTTTACCTCGGGGTGAATACAGTTATCTGGGTGGGACATATGCGATTATTACGACAAGCAAAACGCAGGTTGACGTGCAGTATTATAACCGTGCAATGGAACCAGTTGAAGATTTACACTTTACTTTTGAAAGAAATATGAAGTGATTTTTAAGTATTTTAAAATGTCAGGGACATTGGTGTTCAATCGGCAGTATTTCAGATACAATGAAATAGTACTGAAAGGAGTCATTCTAAATGATCGATGCGTCAATTGAAGAAATGTTGACTGAGAGAAAACAGAAATTTTTGATTCCAGCCAATATAGTTGCAAATGTGTTAGAAACCAATAATCTCTATCATGCCTTTTTGGTGCTAACTAAGAATCAATACGCCAAAATTATTGTATTAGATAATGATGGTAAATATAAAGGTTTACTGTCACTGTCGATGATTACAGACCAAATGCTTGAAACTGAACGCGTCAATGTTAACAAATTAACTCATATTTTAGTTAAAGATGTTATGCAGACGGATGCGGTGACGGTCTGTGATCCATACGATGTAGAAAATGATTTACGGCTCTTAACGGATAACCCATTTTTACCAGTGGTTGCCGATAATGGTGATTTCACCGGTATTGTCACACGAAGAGAATTATTAAAGGCAGTTAATCGACTTGTTCATAACATCGATGAGCGCTATGATATTACAAAGAAAAATGAAACTATTCAATAAGTGAGGGAAAGCATGGCAAAATTAGACGCACAATCAATTATCAATTATATCGGGAACTCTCCAAAGAAGACTCCAGTGAAGGTTTATGTCCGTGGTAATTTGGATAACCTACAATTTCCAGAAACCATTCGACCATTTGTTGAATCCAAATCCGGAGTGATTTTTGGCGATTGGAAGGATGTCAAAACATTTTTAGCTGAACACGAGACTGAAATTGTGGATTATGAAATTGAAAATGATCGACGCAACTCAGGCGTTCCATTGTTGGATATGAAAGAAATTAATGCGCGAATTGAACCGGGTGCGGTTATTCGAGAACAAGTGTTAATTGGCAATAATGCCGTCATCATGATGGGTGCCCAAATTAATATTGGTGCTGAAATCGGTGATAATACGATGATTGATATGGGAGCCGTGCTTGGTGGTCGTGCACTAGTTGGCCAAAATTGTCATATTGGTGCAGGTACTGTGCTTGCTGGTGTTGTAGAGCCACCTTCGGCTACACCTGTGATTGTTGAAGATGATGTATTGATTGGTGCCAACTGTGTAGTTCTTGAAGGGGTCAAAGTTGGTAAGGGATCTGTTGTCGGTGCTGGTGCCGTGGTAACCCAAGATGTTGCGCCTAACACCGTTGTTGCCGGGGTGCCTGCACGTAAGATTAAAGATATCGACGACAAAACCAAGAGTAAGACAGAATTAATGGATGAACTTCGTAAACTATAAAATTAGATAATAAAGCAAGGGACTGTGACTCAAGACAACTGTTTTGTTCCAGTCCCTTAATAGTAAGGTTGGATAATCATGACATTAAAAAATGAACAGTTACTTTCTATCTATCAGCAATTACATCAAATTCCTGAACTAGGGTTGGAAGAATTTGAAACTCATAAATTTCTGCAAAATGTAATTAGTGCGATGAATCAAGAGTATTTAGAATATCGAACGATCGACTTGTTACCCACTGCACTACTAGTTAAAGTGGAGGGAAAAAAGCATACCAAAAGAATTGGTTATCGGACAGATATCGACGCTTTACCAATTGAAGAAAAAACTGGCTTGACATTTGCTTCGAAAACCAAGGGCCGGATGCATGCATGCGGACACGATATTCATATGACGGTCGCGTTAGGTATCTTGGATTATTTTGCGAGTCATCAACCAGAGTTTGATTTGATTTTTATTTTCCAACCTTCGGAAGAAAATCACAGCGGGGGGATGCAACTTTATAACAGCGGTGTTTTGGATGAATGGATGCCCGATGAAATTTATGCTTTTCATGATAATCCAAATTTGCCAACTGGTGCGATTGGTTCGCTCAATGGCACACTGTTTGCCGGGACTTGTGAGATTCATGCCGACTTTGAAGGCTTAAGTGGCCATGCTGCTTTTCCACATGCTGCAAATGATATGGCCGTCGCAGTCAGTGCTTTTGTCTTACAACTTCAAACGGTAGTCAGTCGCAACGTTGATCCAATTGAAGGTGGAGTGGTTACAATTGGACATGTCGTCGCTGGTGATACTGGTAACGTAATTGCCGGTCACGCGCATGTTGACGGGACGATTCGCTCGTTAACACAAGTGAATAATTTGAATATGCAACGTCGTGTTCGGGTAATTGCTGAAGGAGTTGCCCTCACCTATGGTTGTGAAGTCAAATTGACTTTGCACCAAGGCGGTTATTTGCCCGTTGAAAATAACCATGAAACTACTACTGATTTTATGAACTATATGAGTCAGACTCCTGGAATCAATTTCATCGAAACTAAACCTGCAATGACAGGAGAAGATTTTGGCTTTCTGTTATCGAAAATTCCAGGAACCATGTTTTGGTTAGGGGTCAATAGTCCTTATTCATTACACAGCGAAAAGATGGCGCCTGATACCAACGCCATTGAGCCTGGTATTCAAGCAATGACTGGATATTTAGAACATCGTTTTGAAACGTTAAGCGCAAAGTAGCATGTAACTTCATGTTTAAAATGAAATTAGCTGATTTAATGCAGCAAAAAAGCTCACTGATTTTTACATCAGTGGGCTTTTTGGTTGGGCACCCAAATCAATCTTGGCAGCCCGAATAGCGGTTAAATATTCGGCTAAGAATTGGCTGCGGATGGCATCTTGTTTACCATTTTCTGTGGTCATCGTGACTCGATAAACCATGATATTATTTTTATTTAAGGTTGGTCCAATAATTTTGGGAGCGCTCGAGAGTTCTTTTAAATTAGGTACAAGACGATCATTAACTGACTGAATCTGTGCTTCAATTTTTTCTAAGGGAGCATTGGGTCCGATATATAAATCAACGGTTGCAATCATATTATTTCTCGAAAAATTGCTCACAATGGTGATGTTCCGATTAGGAATGAAGTTCAAAGTTCCGTCAGCACTGGTCACCTGAGTCGTTCGAATCCCGAGTGATGTGACGGTTCCCTTGACCGTACCAAGTTCGACGATATCACCGACATCTAATTGTTGCTCCAATAAAATGAAAAACCCAGTTACTACGTCGCTCACAAATCCCTGTGCACCTAAACCTAAAGCGATACTGAAGATCCCAGCTCCGGCAATCAGAGTTCCAACGGGCACACCGATGGTTGATAACAGTGCATATAAGAAGAAAAAGAAACAAGTATATCTAAAAATATTCAAAGTTAAGGCGTGGATTGTATTGGTGCGGTTGGTGGTAACTACAAAATTACTTTTGACGTACTGTTTGAAAGTGCGATTAATAATAATTCGACCAATCCACAAAACCAACATAAAAATGATTGTAATGAAAATTAAGATAAAAAATTTATTAAAAAATCCAGCAACAAACTTGTCCCAATTAATCGTGGTAAAATAGTTGGTAAAGGTTGAAGCTTGTTTAGTTAGCAGTTTATTCATAAGCTCAGACTTTCTTAAATGATTTGGTTACTCTCTATCTTACCAAAAAATATAGATAGCAACCAGATTAAGCAGGGTTTTAATTGCGGATGTAGTTTGTCAGTGATATCCTTAGTTAAACAACTTTTTGGATGGAGGAATTAATTATGACTTTAGGAGCAGTTGCAGGATTAATTGCAGCCATAGCGTTTTTAATTTTAGCAGTTTTTATTGCAGTCTTTTTGGTTCGGTTAAGCGAAACCTTGAAAGAAGTTAATCGAAGTTTACCAATCATTACCAACGATGTTGATTCAATTAGCCGGGAAACCGAAGTTATTTTGAACAACGCCAATGATTTATTAGAGGATGTAAATCAAAAGGTTTCTACCATTGACCCAGCTTTCCAAGCAGTTGCAGATTTAGGAACATCAGTATCTGATCTGAATGAAGCTACTCGTAATGTTACTGACAAGTTTGCTAGTAACTCAGCAAACATTGGCAAGTTTGGTGTGGCTGCCTCAGTTGGACAAACTGTTGCAACTAAGCTTTGGAAGTTGCGCAAAAAAGCAAAAAATAAATCGAAAGAAAAGTAGAGGTATTTCAAATGAAAAAAGGATTTTTATTAGGATTAACCGTTGGTGGTGTAGCCGCATTTGCTGCATATCAAGCTCTTTCTGAAGAAAAAAAAGAAGAACTGCATGACAAGTTACGCGATACTAAAGATGACTTGAAGGAACAATTCGCGGACTACGCATTATATGCTGAAGACTTAATTGATGATTTAATTGACGATTCAGATTTTTATGGGGACGTGAAAGACAAAGTACAAAGTGCAACTGATCGTTTAGCTGACAAAAAAGAACAAGTTTTAGATAAGTTCAATCAAGATGATTTTGATGAACAAACCGCCTCAATTCGTGAACAGTTAAGTGCTGCTAACGACGATGATGACATTATCATTGATCAGACTGATGAAGATTTGGCTGATGCACAAGCCGATGAGGAACCAACTGATGATCAAGTTGATGAACAGGCAGAAAAAGATAACGGTGAAAAATAAATTTACAAAAAACTCTCTGAGGATGTCGCTACGCTCCATTCCTCGTAACCATATCAAGAAATAAAACTGCCCTCAAGATT